>CALFXN010000101.1 GCA_937957815.1 uncultured Synergistales bacterium | reverse complement strand
GGTCGAACGCGCGCGTCGAGGAACGGATCATGGATAACAACGAAATCGAGCGCGAGCGGGGAATCACGATTCGCGCAAAACATTGCACCGTCACATGGGGAAATTATCAAATCAACATCATCGACACACCGGGACACGCGGATTTCTCGGGCGAAGTGGAACGCGTCCTTTCGACGGTCGACTCGGTGCTCCTTCTCGTCGACGCGAACGAAGGACCGATGCCCCAGACACGTTACGTTCTCATGCACGCGCTGCGCATAGGGCTGAAGCCGATCGTCTTCGTGAACAAGGTCGACCGCCCCTCTGCCGACCCTGTCGGCGCGCTCGAAAAGACCTTCGACCTGTTCATCGAACTCGGCGCGACGGATGAACAGACGGACTTTCCCGTCCTGTACGGATCCGGACTCGACGGGTGGGCGGTTCGCGACCTCGAAAAGGACAATCGCGGAGAGGGGATGAAGGCGCTCTTCGAAACAATCGTCGGCTACGTCCCTGCGCCCGAGGTTTCGCTCGACGCCCCATTCCTCATGCAGGTCAGCACGATCGCGTGGAGCGACTACACGGGAAGGATCGGATGCGGCAAAGTGCTTCAGGGAACGATTCACAAGGGGGAATCCTTTGTCCGGACGTCGACGCGCTGGATGAATGGCGACCGCTCCTCCGAAACCTTCGAGGTCACGGGAAAGGAAGACGCAAAGGCAAACCAGATCTGGGTCACGCGCGGTCTCGACCGTGTCGAGGTCGAGGAGGTATTCGCGGGAGACATCGTCTGGATCACCGGTCCGAAGGATATCAGCATCGGCGACACGTTTTCGGCGGCTTGTGAGGAGAAAATCCTTCCTCCGCTCGACATCGAGGAGCCGACCGTTTCAATGTTTTTCCTCGTCAATACGGGCCCATTCGCGGGACAGGAGGGCCAGGCCGCAACCCTGCGACAGATCAAGGCGCGACTGGAACGCGAGGCACAGGCCAACGTCGCGCTTCGCGTCGAGGATCTCGGACGCCCTGATGGCATCAAGGTTTCGGGACGAGGAGAACTTCACCTCGCGATCCTCATCGAAGAGATGCGCCGCGAAGGCCTCGAATTCTGTGTATCGAAGCCCGAAGTCATCACAGAGGAACGCGACGGCCGCGTCTATGAGCCGTTCGAACAGCTGATTCTCGATATTCCCGAGGATTGTCAGGGGGTCATCTTCGAGAAACTCTCCCGCCGCAAGGCCCGCATCCGGACGATGACGAACCTTCAGACCGGACTGATCCGGCTTGAATTCGAAATCCCGACCCGCGGCCTGATCGGCTACAGAGGGGATTTCCTGACCGACACGAGGGGACTCGGAATCATGTCATCCTGCCTGACCGGATATGCTCCATGGGCCGGAGACATCACCGGACGCGGCCGGGGAGCGATGGTAAGCATGGAAACCGGCGACGCGACCAGCTACCAGCTCGAAAACCTCCAGGAACGCGGTATGCTCTTCCTGTCCTCCACAGACCCCGTCTATGCGGGGATGATCGTCGGCGAACACTGTCGTCCCGGGGATCTCCCCTGCAATCCGACAAAGAAGAAGCACGTCACGAACCACCGGGCATCGACGAAAGAAATGGCCGTCAAGCTGGATGTCCCGCTGAAGATGTCGCTCGAGAGGGCTCTCGAGTGGATCGAGGACGACGAACTCGTCGAGGTGACTCCGAAGTCAGTGCGGCTGCGAAAGGCAATTCTCGATTACGAGGAACGCAGAAAAGCGGGCCGAAAAACGGCCTAGTCGAGACCGTCCTTCGGCGTGTCCCGGAGGGGAATGACAAGCGAAACGACCGTTCCGCGCCCGGAAGAGCTGGCCACCGAAAGCGTGCCGCCCGCGATCCGGGCGCGTTCTTCCATGGTTCTGAGTCCGTAGGACCCTCGCGATTCGGCCTCGCGTCTGGCCTGTTCGACATCGAAGCCGAGACCGTCGTCTGATATTCTTGCCCGGAGAGCTTCCACCCCGACCGAAAGGGCGAGACGGACTTCCCTGGCCTTTCCGTTCTTCACCGCGTTGACGACCGCCTGGTGAATGATACGGAAGACGTTGACCCGCAGTAAATCGGAGAGAATGTTTTCCTTTCCTTCGACCGCAAACCGCAACTTCGCTCCCGTCATCTGCTCGACCTGGGACGCGAGCCGTGCGAGTGCACCATGGAATCCTTCCCTGAGTCCGGACGGATTCAGACGGAAAAGAAACGACCGGACGTCGCTTTCCGTTTCCCGCAGCTCTTCCTTGAGATGATCGAGTTCCTTCCCGAGATTCGGATACTGTTCGGCATCCACGTGCTGGCGCACGAGATCCGTCACGAGACAGGAAGAAGCGATTCGCTGCGCCAGCCCGTCGTGGAGATCCCGCGCGAGCGAGAGGCTTTCCTGCTCGGCGATCCGGAGTGCAGCGGTCATCATCGTCTGACCGGAATAATCCCCCATGAATTGCTCGATACTGGTACTCATTAAATTCAGCGCGAGACGAAAGCGGTTCGCCATCTCCTCGCTCATCGCGATGAGTTTTTCGATGCGGCGCTCCTCGCGCGCGAGATCGTCGCGGGTGCGGGAAAGCATTCGCTCGCGTTCCTCGAATGTTCCCCGAACCTTCATCAGGTGCGCGGCCTTCTCGTAGGATTCCTTTTCCAGCGCCTCGTCCCCGGAACGGGTCGCATCGAGAAGCTGCTGGCGGGAGCGCCGGTATTCCCGCTCCGCCCTGTCCACGGCGACGATGACATCCTGCAGTTCCTGCTGGATTTCCTCGCGCCTCGAACGGACCTCGAAGAGGCGGGTCATCTCCTCTTCCCGCAGCTGTCCGACGCTGTCGATGCTCGACTGAAGGGACTCGCTCACCTCTTCCTGGATCTTCAGAATCTTCTCCGCTACGTCATCCATATGCCATCGCGCCTCATCTCTCAGAGTTCCGCCGCTTTCCTCTTTTTTCGCTCCTCTTTCTGCTCATACATTCGTTCATCGGCGATCCGGAGCGCTTCCTGAATCGTCGACACCTCATCCGGAAGGACCGTGAATCCGAAATCCGCCAGCAGAGGCAAACCGCCCATTCCGATCGGGTGAATCTTTTCGAGCGAACGGCGTATCCGTCCGATGAACCCCCTCGCTTCGTCAGCCCCGGCTCCGGGAAGAATGACCAGAAATTCGTCCCCTCCATACCGTCCGACGATGTCGGACGATCTTGCGGCCGAACGCAGACATTCGGAAAACTGCCGCAGGACGGCGTCCCCGACGATATGCCCCAGCCTGTCGTTGACCGTCTTGAAATCCGCCATATCGATCATGACGACTGCGAATCGCCCCCCTCTGCGTTCCACGGAACCCTGCTGACGTTCCAGCACTCCGAAGAGATAGCGCCGGTTCCAGAGATGCGTCAGTTCGTCTTCGAGGGCCATCCGCTCGTTCGACCTGATCAGTTCGTGCAGGGCCATGATCGCCCCGAGATGCCCTGAAAGGATCGTGAAGAAATCGACATCTCCCCTCGAAAATCGTTGCGACGATTCGACCGAAAGAACTCCGAAACACCGTTCGTTGTAGCGGATCGGAGCGTCCAGCTGAGCGACCGGGGAGAACCAGGCATCGCCGCGGGTGTACTTCGGATGCGTCTCGACGTTTTCGAAAACCGACACGCCGCTGTTCCTCATCTGAAGCGACACGAGACCTCCGTCTGCGTTCCTGAGCCATTCCGTCAGGGTTTCAAGGTGAGCGTCGTCATAGACATTCGATGCGACAGCCGTCAGTCCCGGCTCTTCGACAAGGTATGCCGTTATCTCCTCGTATCCGAACTTTTCCGCGACGCTGTTCACGAGGGTTTTCAGGAGCATTCGTTCGTCGCGTCTCTCCATGGAGATGACCTTCATGATCTCGTGGAGCACCTTGAGTCGCGAGACCTCTTCGTTCAGGTCACGGAGAACATCCTTGCTTTCGAGTTCCAGAGCGAGATGAGCGACGATAATCGAAAGCAGTTCCTCATCCTGAGACGAGATACCGTCCTCGACCTCGCTGTCCGCCGCGAGCACGCCCCACGTCGTCGTCTGCGACCGGATCGGAAGGACGAGTTCCGAACGAACGGCGGGATCGTGGCATACGTAATACGGGTCTTTCGAGACGTCCGAAAGACGGTACGGCACTCCGGTTTCGATGACGCGCCCCGTCGTTCCCTTTCCGTCCCGGATGAGGCCCCTGCGCATTTCCTCGGGTAACGTCACGCCGTGCGACGATTGCGTCTCTATGGGTCCGGTGCGCGTCAGCCGCGCGTGAACGTAGATGTTCCGGTACGAAAAACGCTTCGCCAGCGCCTCCGTCAGGTTCCGGAACATTTCCCCCGAATTCCGGGATGCCGAGAGCATCGCAATGATCGAGAAAAGATCGCGAAGCCGCCGGTTGAGCGTCTCGGCCTCCTGCTTTCCGCGACGCACGGCATCGAGGGACTCGCGTAGGGCCGTTTGGGTTTCGGAAAGCTCCCTGTTCGTCGTCTCGAGACTCTCGATGTTCCTTCCGAGGGCACGGGAGGCTTCGATATGCGAGAAAACCTCACCCAGGATCGCCGCAAGAAAGGAAACGTTCCGCACATCCTCGGGACGAAATCTCGCAAGAGTCGTCGACTCGACGTTGAGAACGCCGAATCTGGACCCTTTCCAGAAAATCGGGACCGACATCTCCGAACGCGCGCCGGGAATTCCTTCGACATACCCCGGGTCCGCGAGAACGTTGTCGACGACCTGGGCTTCGCCCGTCCTGTAGGCTCTCCAGGAAATGCTGTTGTTCCGCGGGAACGCGCCGTTCGCGAATCGCACGTACCCTACCGACGAAATGACCCGGAAGGACTCTTTTTCAGGGTCATAGAGCGCCACGGCCGGAAATGCGTCCGGAATGTACTCGCGGATGAGCTTCACCGCTGGTTCGGAGGCATCCTCAAACGTGTCCGCCGCTCCGACGCGATTGATGTACTCGAGGAAGACGGACATCTCGCGGACCGAGGCCTTCTTGAGATACTCCATCACGACGCAGAGGCAGAGGATGAGCGCGTACTCCGGAACCGCGTACCGGATATCCACGTCCGCCACCGCGAGAATCGACGGCACGATTACAGAGGCCGCGAGGAGGACGATTCCCATTGCACGCTTCGAGAAGAAAAACGCGCACAACGTGAAGATCCCGATCAGAATGGCGGGAAAGAAAAACGTGAAAAACATCGGCCCGCATTCGAGGGTACAGCCAAAAAAAGTCAGAACAACCAGAGCTGTCGCGCACCACCAGTCTCTCACAAGGCGCACCTCCGCGGAGGTCTTTGCAGTGCATTGTATCACTCTTGCCCGCCTTCGTCGCACGAACGGCCACCAGCTGTATGTTTACTCTTCGTCCGGGTTGCCCTACACTATGACGCATTCGTCCCGTTGCGGGACACGACCGTCAGGAGGATGACGATGCTCTATTCCCTTATGCTCGGCTGGGCCCTGCTCTACGCCGACAGAACGTCGATGT
>CALFXN010000100.1 GCA_937957815.1 uncultured Synergistales bacterium | reverse complement strand
TTTCGACGCCGCCTAGAATCTTCCGTCCCTGGTATTCCGACAACCCCGGCTCCAGCATGTCCGGCTCGAGAATCTGTAGCCGCACCGGAATTTCGTCGTCGGTCCCCACAAGGTGAACGAACGTTTCCCCGTCTACAACTTGACGACGAAGCAGAATCCGCTGTATCTCGTCGAAGGACGACATGTCCGTAGCGTCGCAGGGAAATCCGCCTGACTCTCCTTCGGACCATGACCGCCAAAGTTCTTCGATGCGGTCGTTGATGTCCTTCGCATCCTCGCCGGAAGCCGTCTTGATGGTCGCCTGCGGGACGAATCCGCTTCCGATGACGTTCCGTTCCAGCGCAAGGAGCGCCGATTCGAGGATGTCGTTGTTGCGCTCGAGGTCACGTGCCCGGGTCCGGATCAGATCCCTGTGCCCTGCATCCGTCGCTTCAGCCGTCGCCGATACTGGCACCCAGTTTTCGTTGCGCCTGTCCGTTCGGGAGGCGTCGTAATTTCGTTCGAACGCGTCCCGGTACATGCTTCTCCGATACCCACGCTCCGGGGAAAACCATGCAATGAGCCGATCGAGCGCGTTCATCGCCGCGCCCACGTGACGAACGACGTCGATCCGTACGTTTCATCCGCGAGCGACAGCTTCAGGTCTTTCTCTCTCTCGTAGAGCGTTTTCAGATCCGCTTTCGTCAGGGTCCTACCCCCGATGGAATACGACTGCGCTCCGCTTTCAATCGCAGCTATCGCCGCCTGCACGCGCTCAAGCTGCGTCTCCGTGCTCTCTATCGCCAATGGGCTTCACCTCCTTTCGGGCAACAAAAAAGCCGCCTCATGGGCGGCTCATTCTTCTTCCGGCTCGTCAGGTTGCAGATCGTCCACCAGCAGGTCGATTCCGACGAGGTTGTTTACCGCGATCAAGTCCATCATCATGGCCCTGTCCAGTGACCGCAGCAGATACGCCGGACAGAGCGTCTGCAACTTCTTTGACCATCCCATCGGTCACCTCCTGGTAGATGCTCTGCGCAGCCATCAGCGCGACCTCTCGTATCTCCGCGTCATCGCTCCGGTCGAATATCATCAGCAGCGCGTTTTCAAGCCGGCTGATGTGAACTTCCTGTACGGCTCGGACTCCTGCGTCGATCTCCGCGAGCGAGTGATTCGCCTTTTTCAGCTGCGCGATCTCCCGTTCCTGCGCATGCGTCCGGGCGACCAATATCCTGTTGCCCTTGCGCAGCGTGTCGAGCATGGATGTCAGCTCGTCATACTTCGCCTTCCATCGATCAAGCGCCTGCTTGTAATGCTTCGCGCCTTCATCGCTCAATCCGTCGCCTCCGTTCGTCGGCCGCCGAATCAGCGGGAATTTTGGGCATAAAAAAAGCCTCGTCCCTTCGGACAAGGCATCTATCGTTGCAGCCACCCTTGAGGCCGTTGAACCCATCCAGGCGGCGACGTTTCGGGCTCCGGTTGTGCGTCCCCTTCGACGAGATATCGGACCCCGAGAATATCAGCAGCCACTGCGCTCAATACCGCGCAATCAAAGAGATGGTTCATCGCGTGCGCTCCGATCGGCCGCCACTCCTCCGTGATCTTGCCGGTCCGCCGATCCTGCGTCATGACCCGCTGTTCCGAGCAGATCTGTTCCGCGTATTCCGGGGGACAGTCCGCGTAGATATGCCACGATCCGACGTCTCCAACCGGCTTCCGGATGCGTCCCCAAATGTAATTTTTCCAGTGCGACGTGTCGACGTGGATCAATTTCAGCGCCCGGTGCGCGTCCTTGTCGATCGACGCGATGGTGTACGGGGCGAGCATCCGCGCCGATGCCCCCTTGCTCGGGACGCAGACATTGCCGTAGACGGAACAGAAATCATAGACATCATCCGGACGATAGCCGGAGTCGATCAGCGCGAGGTTGACAAGCTTCCCGGAATATTCCCGGTCTACGATTGCGGCCGTTACGTCGCG
>CALFXN010000099.1 GCA_937957815.1 uncultured Synergistales bacterium | reverse complement strand
GACCTCCTGAACGAGCGAAAAAAGCCGCTGAACGGCAGCCGCGTCGTCCTTCTGGGTCTGACCTACAAGGGAGACATCGACGATCTTCGCGAATCCCCGGCATTCAAGGTATGGGAAAATCTCGAAAACAAAGGTGCGACTGTCCTGCCCGTCGAACCAAACTGTACGTTAGTTCGCTGGAAGGACACCCATAGAGAGCCCGAAAAACTGACGAAGGAACTTCTTGAAAGCTGCGATGCCGTCGTCGTCACCTCGGCCCACACGAAAAACGTCGACTACGCGATGCTCCTCGAAAACGCGCCGGTCATCCTCGACACGAAAAACATCGTCGCGACGACGCTCAAGATCGATCCGGACGGGTACCCGAACCTGGTACGGCTGTAACGTGAAATGAACGACGCCGAGCGCATACGGGACCTGATCCGAAAAGGAGAAGGGCTGACGACCGAATTCAAGGAATCGCGGCACGCTCTCAGCAGAAGCGTGTTTGAGACCGTATGCGCTTTTCTCAATCGAAATGGGGGAACAATCCTTCTCGGAGTTGCGGATACCGGCAGAATTATCGGCATCGATCCGGAACATGTTTCTCAGATAAAGAAAGATTTTGCAACGACGCTGAATAACCCCCAGAAGATCAACCCGCCGTCGTACCTTGCGTTGGATGACGTAGTGGCAGACGGCGTCACAATCCTGCGTGTCTATGTGCCCGAGAGTTCCCAGGTTCATCGTTGCGGCGGACGTATTTTCGATCGAAACGAGGACGGGGACTTCGATATTACGGATCATACGCGTTCCGTCGCGGAACTCTACAGGCGGAAACAGAATTCGTATTCCGAGAACCGCATATACCCCTATGCCGGGCTTGTCGATCTTCGCGAGGATCTGTTTTTCCGTGTGCGAAAAATCGCCGGAATCCAACGAAAGGATCACCCGTGGCTGCGTATGGACGATATGGAACTGCTGAAAAGCGCGCAGCTCCATCAAACGGACCTTGAAACGGGAAAAAGCGGGATTACGTTGGCGGGCATCCTTTTGTTGGGAAAGGACGATACAATACTTTCTGCTGTGCCCCATCATCGCACCGATCTCATTCTCCGCGTGAACAACCTCGACCGGTACGACGATCGCGACGACGTGCGCACAAACCTGATCGACAGTTATGACAGGATCATGGCGTTTATCGCAAAGCATTTGCCCGACCCTTTCTATCTGGAACGTGACATGCGAATAAGCCTGCGGGAGCTGATTTTTCGGGAAATCGCCTCGAATCTTCTTATCCACAGGGAATATTCCAATCCGTTCCCTGCCAAGCTGATCATCGAACATGATGCCGTGCGCACTGAAAACAGCAACAAGCCTCATGGGTTCGGTCCCATTGACCCGACCTCCTTTTCTCCTTTCCCGAAAAATCCCGTAATCGCGCGTTTTTTCCGGGAGATAGGGCGTGCCGACGAACTTGGTTCCGGAGTGCGCAACCTCGCGAAATACGGGAAAACGTTCGGAGGAAGATTACCGGAATTGACTGAAGGCGATGTCTTCAAAACCGTTGTGTATCTGCCGGTTGCGGACAACAAACCGGACACCACCGGAGTCACCACCGAAGTCACCACCGAAGTCGCCACCGAAGTCGCCTTCCTCTCCGTTTTCCGCGGAGAAATGAGCAGGCGTGAACTCCAGACCGAACTTCGGTTGAAAAGCGCTGGGCACTTTCGAAAAGCGTATCTGGCGCCGGCGCTGAAAGCCGGGTTGATCGAGATGACGATTCCCGATGCGCCGAACAGCCGCCTGCAGCGATATCGTCTGACTGAAAAGGGGAGGAAACAATTGCAGAAATCCGCTTCGCACCTTGAAAAGGAGAGCAGAAATGAATAACACAAACGCACACGCAATCGCGATCCTGGGCTGCGGCCGCATCAGCGAAAGCCACGTCAAAGCCATCGAAGCGACCGAAGGGCTGCGCCTCGTCGCCTGCTGCGACATCATCCCGGAACGGGCGAAGGCGCTGGCCGAAAAAACGAGCTGTACGCCCTACGTCGACTTCGCCGAAATGCTCGCCCGCCCCGACATCGAACTCGTCGCCCTCTGCACGCCCTCAGGCCTTCACCCGAAACACGCGATCCAGGCCGCGCGCGCCGGCAAGCACATCCTGTCGGAAAAACCGCTCGGAACATCGCTCGAATCGGTCGACGAGGCCATACGGGAATGCGACGAAGCTAGCGTGCTCTACATGGAAGTCAAGCAGAACCGCCTGAACCCGACGATACTGTTGCTGCGCCGCGCACTCGAAGCGGGGCGCTTCGGCCGGATCCACATGATCACGTCGAACGTCTTCTGGACGCGTCCACAGGACTACTACGACCAGGCGCCCTGGCGCGGAACGTGGGAATTCGACGGAGGCTGCCTCTCGAACCAGGCCGCGCACTACGTCGACATGGTCCAGTGGATGGGGGGCGCCGTTGAACGGGTATTCGCCCTCTCGTCGACGCTCGGTCGCCGAATCGAAGCGGAAGACACGATCACGGTCGGGCTCAAATTCCGGTCCGGCGCGATCGGCAACATCAACGTCTCCGTACTCACGTACCCGAGAAACCTCGAAGGCAGCATCACGGTCATGGGGGAGAAGGGAACGGTGCGGATCGGCGGCGTCGCGATGAACCGGATAGAGCAGTGGCTGTTTGCGGACGAGGACCCCATGGACGCCGAAGTTCAGGCCGCGAGCTACGACACGAAAAGCGTCTA
>CALFXN010000098.1 GCA_937957815.1 uncultured Synergistales bacterium | reverse complement strand
GCAGCGAGTGCGAAATTTCCGTCGGATTCCGAACCTTTCTTCCCGAAATGACAATATACCTAATTTTATTTTTCGTGTTATAATGTCCTGAAGTTTACCACCCCGAAGAGCGGGTGAAACTTGGGGAGCGATACGGACATGGACAAGGCGGTGCTTCTTCTCGAGGACGGGGCGTTTTTCACCGGAACGGCGTTCGGCCGGACCGGGACGAACGCGGGCGAGGTGGTCTTCAACACGGCGATGACGGGATATCAGGAGACGCTGACCGATCCTTCCTATAACGGACAGATCGTCGCGATGACCTATCCCCTGATCGGGAACTACGGCTTCAACGACGACGACGTCGAGTCGCTGCGCCCGCGTGTCGAGGGCTTCGTGGTCAAGGAGCTTTACGACGGTCCGGGCAACTGGCGGAGCACGGTTCGTCCCGCGGACTACTTCCGCGAACACGGCATCGTCGGCATCCGTGGGGTCGATACGCGCGCGCTGACGCGTCATCTTCGCGCTCGGGGAAGCATGTTCGGCATCATATCGTCCGAACGCGGCGACGCGTCCGTTCTCATGGAGCGGCTCGCTACGGCGAAATCGGTCCGTCGGGATCTCGTGGCCGAGGTGACCGTGGCGAAACCTCGCTTCGTCCCCGGAGAAGGAACGCGCCTCGCGGTCCTCGACTTCGGCGTCAAGGAATCGATCCTGCGATCGCTCGCGTCCCGCGGTTGCGCGCTCTCGGTCTTCCCGGCGTTCTCGACGCCCGAAGAGATTCTCGCGTGCGCGCCCGACGGCGTCGTGCTCTCGAACGGCCCCGGGGATCCGCGCGATATCCCGACATGCCTCGACACGGTCCGCTCCCTGATCGGGACTCGTCCGATCCTCGGGATCTGTCTGGGACACCAGCTTCTCGGCCTCGCGCTCGGCGGCGAGACCTACAAGCTTCCGTTCGGGCACCACGGCGGCAACCATCCCGTGAAAAACCTCGTCACGGGCCGGTGCGCGATCACGTCCCAGAACCACAATTACGCGCTTGGGGCCGGCTTCGCCGACGACGTCGCCATCACGCACGTGAACGTCAACGACGGAACGGTCGAAGGATTCCGCCACGCGTCCCTGCCGATCCTGAGCGTTCAGTTCCATCCGGAGGCCGCTCCGGGACCGCGCGACAGCGCGTCGATTTTCGACGACTTTCTCTCTCTCGTGGAGGATTGCCATGCCTCGGCGAACGGATATTGAGAAGGTTCTCGTGATCGGTTCCGGACCGATCACGATCGGTCAGGCGGCCGAATTCGACTACTCCGGCACGCAGGCCTGCACGGCGCTCCGGGAAGAGGGCATATCGGTCGTTCTCGTCAACAGCAACCCGGCGACGATCATGACGGACGCCGATATCGCGGACCGGGTCTACATCGAGCCGATCACGCCCGAGTACGTGAAGGCGATCATCCGGCGGGAACGCCCCGACGGGATTCTCGCCTCCCTAGGGGGACAGACGGGGCTCAACATGGCCGTCCGGCTCGCTGAGGACGGAATTCTCGACGAATTCGGCGTCGAACTTCTCGGGACATCGCTCGACTCGATCCGAAAGGCGGAAGACCGCGAACTGTTCAAGAAGACGATGATCGGAATCGGCGAAAAGGTTCCTCACAGCACGATCGTCACGGACATGGACGCTGCCGTCGC
>CALFXN010000097.1 GCA_937957815.1 uncultured Synergistales bacterium | reverse complement strand
TCCGTCATCATGTTGGCCTTCAGGACGTCCTCCGCGACGCGGTATGCCGCGAAGACTCCGCTCCTGAGAATCATGACGCCGCTCCCCTGTCCGAAGATCTTGAGGTTGACGACGTATTCGTTCAGCGCCGTCGTGTCCATGTCGCCGGTCAGGACGCCGAGAAGTTTTCCGGCGGTGTCGTAAAGGGGCGTCGCCGCCGAGACGACGACCTTCTTCGTATTCTGGTTCACGTACGGCTCGGTGAAAATGACCTTTCCCTTTCCGGCTGCCGCGGCCTGCCTGTACCAGGCGCGGACGCGCGCGTCGTAGCCCTCGGGTTCCTTCCAGCCGCGACCGTGCGCGAGTTTGCCGGTCGATTCGATTCCGAAATACAGGTCGGCGATTCCGCTATCCGAAGCACGTTCGACGAGCGAGGTCAGAACCTTCTCGACACCTTCCTCGTCGGTCGTTCCGAGAACGAGCCACGCGTGAAGGACCGAATCCGCAGCGGTCGCGACGATTCCCTCGATCTTGTCGAACTGTGAATTGACGGCCTCGGCCGCTCCTTTCACGATCTCCATCCCCGACGTCCCGACCTGATCGAACATCATGGCGCTGCCGCGATAGTACGTCACGCCCGCCATTGCCGCGATCACCAGAAGAACGATGCACGCCATTCCGATAAGCTTGTTCCGTATAGTCATCTCTCATTCCTCCTTCTCTTTTTTCGAAAGAGTTTCTTTCTCCATCTCTCTGAAGACCCGTTCCGCAACGCCCCAGATTTTTCCCGCCCCGTCACGGATGGGGAAGGTATCGATCCGGTAGCGGGTTCTCTTCTTCCTGCCCCCGGTCTCCGTGAATAACGTGTGGGGCATTCCGTCGCGCATCGTTTCGAGGGTCGCGCACTTGCGGCATGGGGCCCGTCTCCGGTGGAAAACGCGATAGCATTTCTGCCCCGCGGTCTCCTCTCCGAGCGTTTCTCCCTCGCGAACGGATCCCTCGGATACGATTACGTTCAGACTCAGATCCACGAGGAACAGGGCCGTTTCCTGCCATCCGTCTTCCTTCGCGCCGTTCGTCGACAACGCCGACGCCAGCGTCCGCAAAATCGTCTCTCTTCCGCTATCCAGAATCTCCACCTCCCTCCGGTCGTATTGTGAATAGAGTACGGGAAGCCCGAAAAATGACAATCCATTTGCGCATAAATTCATGTATCTGATCATATTGTTTTTAACGCCATTCGTGTCGATGGGGATTCGAAGCGGATGGTATAATTCTCGAAATGATCGGTGATATCGAAGTCCCTCCTCCCGAGGGACCACTATCCTGAAAACATGGGGGCATGTTCATGAAACTCCGGAGTCACCGTTGCACCGTATTGTTGTTGAGTGCATTCTTCATCGCGGCGCTTTCCGGCGTCGCATCGGCGAAGATGCGGATCGCCGTTCTGGAGTTCCAGAACAACGCCACGGAAGCGAAGGAAGTGACGGAGGGCGTCCGGCGCGGCATCACGGACATGCTCACGACGGAACTCGTCAAAACCGGAGCCTTCACCGTCTATGAGCGCAGCCGCATCGAGGCGATCGCGAAGGAACAGAAGCTTTCGGCGTCGGGGCTCGTCGATCCGACCACGGCCGTTTCCCTCGGGCGGCTCGTCGGCGTCGAGGCGATCGTAACGGGGGCCATCACGGAATTCTCGACGAAGACTTCGGGCGGATTCATCCCGCTCGGCGGCTTTACGGGCGTCGCCGTGGGGAGTTCGACGGCGAAGGTTGCGCTCGATCTCAGGGTCGTCCGCGTCCAGACCGGCGAGGTCGTGTCGGTCGTACGCGAGACGGGGACGGCCGACCGCTCGGCGGGAGGCGTCATGATCTCCGGACTTGCGTTCGGCGAGGGGGAATCCGGAGGCATCCTCTCGGCCGCGACATACAACGCGATCCAGAAGATCGCGCAGCGTCTGCGACAGATGGTTTCGGGGTCCTCGTACCACGTTCTCGCGTATGCCGGCGATGTGGCGACGGTGGACGCCGGCATGTCGCAGGGGATCCAGCCGGGCCAGATGCTCGCGGTCTACCTCGAGGGAACTCCCGTCGTCGGGCTCAAGGGAGAGGTCCTCGGAATCGAAAAGAACTACCTCGCGATTCTGAAGGCGAAGGAAGTTCAGAACGCCTATTCCAAGTGCGAGGTCGTCCGGATGGAAGGAGCTCCGGGCCGGGGCGACCTCGTCGAGCTGTTTTTCGGAAAGCCGGATCAGGTTCCGCTGAAGCGGCGGAGCATTGCGACCGCGCTTAACGTCCTCGGTGGTGGCTCGGCGGCGACTCCTGCGGTCGAACCGACGCCCGAACCGAAGCCGGAACCGACGGGCGCGCCGAAGGGAAAGACCGCGCGGCCCACTCCGGAGCCGGTCCGTCCCATACCCGAGCCCACGCCCGAACCGCAGCCGACGCAGGCTCCCGTGAATCCTCTGTCCGGCTCGACCGCGAACAAGTCGGACCAGATCGACGTTCTCGACGCGATGCCGCTGACGCCCGAACAGAAGGCGAATATCAGCATCGTCCACAAGGCGGGGTACTATAACCTCACGAAGGGAAATTTCTCGCGCGCCCTGAAGCAGTTCGAGGAAGCCGTGAAGATCTACTCCGGAAATTATCTCGACATGTACTGGGCCGGCGTCACGGCGTACAAGATGGGCAAGAAGAGTGTCGCGCGCGAGTGGATCGACCGCTCGATTTCGACGAATCCGAGCTACGAACCCGCGATCGACTTCCGGGACAGAAACCTGGCGAAGAAGAAGTAGCTGAGACGCTGCGCTGTTCCGGCGCACTGGGAGGGGCGAATAAAGACGAAGGAGGGGAAGTCCGTGCTTCCGTATCCGAAGGATCGTGCGAGATGGTGGAAAGTTGCATTGACCGCATGTTTCGCGGTTTTCGCCGCTTGTGATATCGCCGTAGCGGATTCGCGTTCCCTGTCGCTTCGGGATCTCGGGTATCCCGACGAGATGTTCTTCGAGGGGCCTGCGACACCGTTGTCGGTATACTTTCCGGTGCCGCGGGTCGCCATCGAAGAAGGGGTCATGACGTGGGAGCTGCGCCCTTCGTCCGCCCTCAATGCGCTTTCGAGCTTCTCGTTTTTCCTCAACGACCGGCTTGCGACCCGACGAAGCGTTGCGGATCTCCTGAAGAATCCGGTTGTCTCATTGCCGTTGCCGGAGGACGTGGCGTCGCGAGGATTCCTCCATGCCCGAATCGAACCGCGGCTGTTCATCACGGAGGATTTCTGCAGCGATATGTCGCGCGGAGGACTGTACTACGGTATTCTCTCGGATTCGCGTCTGACGGTCCGCTACAGCCATCCGCCGGTTCGTTCGGCATCAGATTTTTTCGACACACTCGTTGCGGGCGCGGCGATCTTTCTCCCTCCGTCACCGACGGTCGGAGAAGCCACTGCCGGCGTCTGGATCGCGTCGATGCTGCGAAAAACGTATCCGGGGCAGCCCTTTCCGTTGCATGTGGCCGGCGAACCCTTCTCCGCCGCGCAGCCGAAGATTCTGATTTCATCGGGAAAAAAACGTTTCCCGGATCTGCCGCTTCTCCCGGACGGATTCTCTCCGGTTTCCGGAGACCTTTCGATCGTCGGATCGGACGACGCGGCCTTGCTGTTGCAGATCTCGGCGCTCCCCGCGCGGAATGTTTTCCCCGTTCTGGGGGATGCGTTTTCCGTGCGAAAATGGACAACAGGGAATCGAAGCCCGG
The DNA here is from genome assembly GCA_937957815.1 of uncultured Synergistales bacterium. Lineage (GTDB taxonomy): Bacteria > Synergistota > Synergistia > Synergistales > Aminobacteriaceae > CALFXN01. The sequence continues at coordinate 11,629 of CALFXN010000097.1, read as the reverse complement.
CGTTTGCGGCCGAAACGGAAGGCTCGGGGCATTTCTCCGCGGCGGCCGATCTTCCCGTCTACCCCGGACTGATGTCGACGCCCCCGGCGGATCTCTCATTCCATCTCGAAGGGGTCTATACGCCTGTCGATGACGCGATCCGGCGTCCGAGACTCGATCTTTTCTGGAACGGAAAGCTGGAGAAAAGCGAAAGGCTTGACAATTCTGGAAGTTTCGCCGTGAATCTCCTGGTGCCGAAGGAGTCGGGCCTTTTCACGCGTAACACTCTCCGGGCGGTCGTACAATACCCGTCCACGGAGGGTCTGTGCCGGTATCTCCGAACTCCGTCACGTTTGCGGCTTCTTTCCCGGAGTTTCGTGACGGGGCATGGAACCTTCCCGATCGGGAATCTGGCGTTCGACTCGTTCGGACTCTTCGGAATGTCACGCGGTGCGGTCTATACGGATGGAATTCGCGATCCGGAGATCCTCAGGACGACGGTTGATCTTCTCGTTTTCCTGAACCGACAGTATCCTGAAGACGTCTTTTTCCTCCCCGACCTTCATCCTCTGGAGGATCTGAAGAATGAAGGAGAGCGGGGATATGCCCTCATCGTCGGATCACTGAAAAGCGTCGTTCTTCCGGAGCAGCTGCGAGGGACCCTTCCGCTCGATCCCGGAATCGGGGGTGTCGTTTACCGGAAGAGCACGGGAGAGGTTGTTTTTACTCATGAACCGTCGAAGGGATACGCAATGCTCGAAATCGGGAGTTTCGCCGGCCGCCCCGTACTGCTGGCGACCGCGGCGGATTCGGAGACGCTGCGGCGGGCCGTCTCGTTCGCGACGGATCCCGCGCGTGCTGGAGAGATGTATGGAACGCTCTTCATTCACGGGAAGGATGGACTCTCGCGAAGTTTCGATACCAGAAGCCCGGAAACGGGCGTCCGCACGCTCGAACCCGTGGCGACGGCGGAACGGATCTGGTTCCGGTACCGCGGCTATATTCTGCTCGGTATCTGGGTTCTCGTGACCGCTCTTCTGGCGAAGATCGCGCTCGGGAACAAAAGGAAGGTGTCCTGATCCCATGAATCGCCCGAGGGCGATCGGCGGACTGTTTCCGGTAGTCCTCGTCCTCGCATGTGTCTCCGCCGCCCACGCGGGAGCGTGGACGCAGCCCCAGGGCGCACTGAACATGACCGTGACGGTCGCGCGGTATGAAAGCTCCTGGTACTGGGACGAACAGCGGGAGAGCAAAAAGGCTCTCGATGGGGCGTTCTCGAAGACCGAGGCGCGGCTGTACATGGAGTATGGCATGACCGACCGGTACACGGCCATTCTCAATCTTCCCTGGAAACGCCAGGAGAAGGCGTCGCCGTCCGATCTCTCGGACAGCGGCGTCGGAGACATAGAAATCGGACTCAGACGCCGGCTCTGGAACCGCGGAAGCGAGGCCGCCGCCCTGCAGCTGCTGTTCGGAGTCCCGGCCGGATATGACGACCGGATTCCGGTCGCGCTGGGAACCGGGAACCGCTACGCGGACCTCCGCTATGTCTGGAGCAGGAGCTGGCCCCTGCGCGGCGGCTACGGCTACGTGAATCTCGAAGCCGGGTATCGCGCCTTCGACGGCGACGAGCCGAACCAGTTCCGGTTCGACGGAATCCTGTACACGCCGCTGTCTTCCTCATGGGGAGTGCAGCTGGCTCTGAACGTCGAGGAGAGCGACCATATCGCACGCCCGAACCCCGCGGATCCGACCGGCCCGAAACGCGGACACAGGCTCTGGAAGGCGGGGTTCGGACCGGTCGTTCATCTCGCGGGCGGATACTCGCTGTCGCTTATCGTCTATCGGGACATTCTGGGAGCCTATACGGGGGAGGGGACGAACGTGGAACTCTCCATTTCGACGATGTTTCCGTCCCGTCGCTGAGGCGACATGAAACTCGGAGCGATTCTTCTCAGGCAGGGCGCAATCGATCAGAAAACGCTGGACCGGGCGGTGGAGATCCAGAAGACGTGGACATCGCCGATAGGAACGATCCTGATGGCGCTGGGACTCGTGAACTCCCGGCAGATCGCGCTCGCGCTCGCGGAACAGTTTTCGCTCTCGTACCGCGATCCGGGAGCCGAGCCGCCGGATCCCGCCGTGCTCCGCCATGTTCTGTCCCGCGTCAGCGAATCGTTTCTCCGCGCGCATTCGACGCTCCCTCTCGGGGAAGAGGGCGGAAAGATCGCGTTTGCGACTTCCAACCCCACGGACCCCGTTTTCGGCGGAGAGCTTCCGGAGCGCCTCGGGCGGGAGATCGTCCTGTACGTCGCGAGCGAGCGGGACATGTCCCGCTCATTCATGTCGGTCTTCAGACAGACATATATCGACGAAACCGTGATGGGACTCTTCTACAGAACGCCCGAACAGTCGGCGATCCAGACCTTCACGAACGCGCAGCTTGCGGCGATTTTCATTTTCGTCACGGCCTTGCTCTTCGGTATATACGAATGGCCGCGTGTTGTGGGGACCGGGATCGTCCTCCTCGTCAACATCCTGTATCTCGTCTCGATTCTCTTCAAATTCACGGCTTCGATGGCCGGCGCGCACACGGAGATCCGGCAGCAGGTTTCGGACGAAGAGGTCGCGGAGCTGAAGGATGAGGATCTTCCCGTCTATACGGTTCTTCTCCCGATGTACAGGGAGCCCGTCGTAGTGAAGATGCTGATCGAGTCGGTCAAAAAGCTCGACTATCCCACGAGCAAGCTCGACGTGAAGATCCTGCTCGAGGAGGATGACGTCGAAACGTACGAATCGCTGCGGCGGATTCAGCCGCCTGCGCACTTCGAGATCGTCCGCGTGCCGTACTCGTTCCCGAAGACGAAACCGAAGGCGTGCAACTACGGTCTTCTCTTCGCGCGCGGGGAATTCCTCACGATTTTCGATGCGGAGGACGTTCCCGACAGAGACCAGCTCAAGAAGGCGCTCGTCGCCTTCGCCAAGGGGCCGGAGAATCTCGCGTGCGTCCAGGCGGCCCTGAACTATTTCAACGCGCGGCAGAACTTCCTCACGAAGATGTTCACGCTGGAATACTCGTACTGGTTCGATTACATGCTGCCGGGCATCGAGACGCTCCGCTTCCCGATTCCTCTGGGGGGAACATCGAATCACTTCCGGGTGGAGACGCTTCGCGCCCTCGGAGGGTGGGATCCCTTCAACGTCACAGAGGACGCGGATCTGGGCATCCGTGCGAGCGCCAGGGGGTACCGGATCGCCACCATCAATTCGACGACGTACGAGGAATCGAACAGCCGCGCGGGCAACTGGATCCGGCAACGATCGCGCTGGATCAAGGGATTCATGATGACATATCTCGTCCATATGCGGCATCCCGTCCGCTTCGTCCGTCAGGCGGGCTGGCGCGCCTTCTGGGGGTTGCAGCTGCTGGTGGGGGGAACCTTCCTGACGTTTCTGATCAACCCGATTCTCTGGCTCGTCTTCATTCTCTGGCTTGCGCTCCGTCCGCAATGGATGGATGCGTACTTTCCTCCCGCCGTAGTGGTTATCTCGAATATGAACCTCATTCTGGGGAATGCCGTCGCGATCTACATGAACATGCTCGCGGTCTTCCGGCGCCAGTACTTCTGGCTGACACCCTATGCGCTGCTCAATCCGGCCTACTGGATCCTGCACTCCACGGCGGCCTACAAGGCGCTCTGGCAGCTGCTGACGAATCCGTTCTATTGGGAGAAGACGACTCATGGACTTGCGTCCCATACGGAACACCCGACAGCGTAAGTTCTTAGGCGCGCTTTTCGCACTGGCGCTGTTGTTGCCGCTGTTCTGCACGGTGACGGTCCCGCTTGCGGAAAAATTCCTTCTTCCCGAGGCATTTCCGATGCTCCTCGAAGCGCGGGATCCCGAGGGGCTTTCCGTGGCCGACTCGATCCTGCGAAAGCCGCTTGGCGTTCATGTCCTCTGGAAAGCCGTTTTCCCGTTTTTCCGGAGGACGCCGGACGGCGTCGTCGCCGGATGGGGGGTGCTCTGTGCGCTGGGCGTGTCCACGCTTACGGGCGTCCTTCTGTTTCTTGCGACGCGATCTCATCTTGAAGGTCCCGGATTTTTCGCGTTTTTCCTCGCCGCCCTCTCGTCGCCTTCGTTGCTGTTCACGGGGACGACGAGTCCCGGCGGGGCGCTGCTTCTGGCGTTCTGCTCCATCGCGGCGTTTTCCCTCCTGTCCTATGCCGTTCTGGAACGGACGTTCTTCCTTTTCGTAGCGGGCCTTGCGCTCGGGGCGGCGCCGTTCGTCCACCCCGCGGCGCTGTATTACGTCATCGGCATGGCGATGATCCTCTGGATGCTGTTTCCCGGAGATCGCGACAGGAAGCTGGCGCTCTATATCGTCCTGTTCTCCCCGTTTGCCCTTCTCGGAGGCGGCTGGGCCTTCCTGCACTGGATCTACGAGCGCGGCGGACCGCTCTTTCCGAACGTCCGGGCCCTGTATGCAATATGGGGTTCGAGCCGGCTTTCCCTTCTCCTTCTCGCCTGTATTTTCTTTGTGATTGGCCGGCAGTCCTATCCGGAAAACGACGCGTCGTGCCGACTGATGCTGACGCGCGACGGAGCGTTCACGATCTGCGACAGGGGCCGGATGGTTCGTTTCGAATCCTTCTGGATCGCGCATCTTCTGATTCTGGCGGCGCTGTTCGTTCTCGGAAGGGATTCCGACGAAAAGATTCCCGTCCTCGTTCTCGCGATGGGGACGATGCTCTGCCTCGCGGCCGTGGCCGCCGCCCCCCGCGGCTGGCGGCGAAATGTGCCCGTACTGACGCTGCTCGTCGTTCTCTCGGCTGTCGGGTGGTATGAACTTCCACGGACATGGTCGCTGTTGGAGATGTGGGAACAGGCGCTTCAGGGAGAACCGGAGATCGCCGCGCTGTACCCCGAGGACGCGGAAACGGCCGCATTCCTCAGAAGCGTGACGCGTTCCCGCGAGCCGGTGTCGTTGCCGGAAGACGGCGCGGACGTCCTCGCCTTTCTTTCGGATGTCTCCCGCGCGCCCAGGGGGAGCGCCTCGCGAATCGCGGTGCTCCCGTCGTCCGCGACGCGGGAGATCTCGGAAAGAATCTTTTTCGGCAACGGATTTTGGAAGGTGATCCTTCGGGAAGAGGCGACACAGCATGAACACGTTCGGCCGGTTTCTGTTCCTGTTGTGCGTCCATAGCCTTCTTTTCCCGGCGGTTGCGCCGGCGCGATCCGGAGTGCCGTCCCCGGTCGGGAGCGCAGCAGACGGGCTTTCGACTGCGCTTCGGGCTTCGGGCCCTCCGGGCAGAATTGCGCGGGAGGACGGGTTTTCGTACGCCGTCGACGGTGCGACGATGTGGATCGCCGCCGCGGCGGCAGGGGACAGGCGGCTGTTCGATGAGATCCGCGCCGGGATGGAAGGGTATGTCGTTTCGGTTGACGTGGCGGGGCGCATCCGCCGGACGGTTTCGTGGCGTCTGGGCCGTCGAGGGGAGAAGGACGCCACGGGAACGACGGAGATCCTGCTGTGCGTCGAAGCGCTCGTCGCCGGAGCGCGCCGCTTCGGCGACGAGGAACTGCTTCGGGAGGCGACGGACCTTGCGGACGGGTACGCGATGCACGAAGACGGGGTCGGACGGACATGGCGCGTCCGGAACTACTACAACTACGGAACCGGCGCGTTTTCGCCGAACAGCTACACGCTCGGGTACGCGCCGGATCTGCTCGACGAGCTTGCGGCATCCGCAGGCGACCCGGGAAAAGGCGACCTCCTCAGAGGGCTTGCCGCGCGTTCACGCGCGTTCGTCCTCGAAGCGTTTCTTCCGAATGGCCTCTTCCACAGCTCCTTCGATCCCGAACTTCACTCTCTTTTCGGAGGGTGTCTTCCATCGTTCCATTTTTCGCCGAACTTCATCGTCAAGCCGGGGGATTCCGCGGCGATCGCGCTCGGAATCGCGCGAAGCGTTCCGGAAGCGGCACGGAGAACGCTCGCATTCATTGCCGCCCGATGGCCGGATATCGGAGACGCCATCTATGGCGACACGGGAGAGCGGGCTTTCGTCGACCGTGGATGCGACCGGATGTCGGCGGGCCACATGGCGATCGTCCTGCGCCTTGCGCTGGCGTGCGGCGACCGGAACTTCGCGGAGCGTGTCCTTTTGGATGTTTTGCCGGAGGCGCGGCGTCTCGAAAGGGAGGCGAAAAATGGCGGCGCCTGGATCTGGGACGCCGCCACGGTTCTGCTCGCGCTTCGGGAGTATCTCGAAATTACCGGGAAATGATCGCGGCGTCTTCCCGCCTTTACCGGTTGAAGTCGTCCTGAATTCGGATGATGTCGTCCTCCCCGAGGTATTCCCCGTTCTGGATCTCGACGATCTCGAGCGGGACTCGCCCGGGGTTCTCCAGTCTGTGGACGGCGCTCTTCGGGACGAAGACGCTCTCTCCCTCGTGAAAGAGCTGCTCCCTGTCGTTCACGGAGACCTTTGCGGTTCCGCGAACGACCACCCAGTGCTCCGAACGGTGGAAGTGATACTGTAGACTCAACCGCATACCGGGATTGATGGTGATATGCTTGATCTTGAACCGGTCTCCCTGGAAGAGAACGCGATATGTTCCCCACGGCCGCGTGCTCTCCGGTGTCTCGACGAGTTCGCGGCGGTGCAGCGATTTCAGGGCGTGGATCATGCCGCGCATGTTTTGGCAGCAGCCGCGGTTCGCCACCATGAGCGCGTCCTGCGTGTCGACGACGATCATATTGGTCAGTCCCATTCCGACGACCAGGCGCCTGTCTCCGCGCACCAGCGTGTTGGACGAGTCGAAAAGCTGAACGTCGCCTGATGTCGCGTTTCCCGAGACGTCTTTCGGCGAAACGTCGTAGACCGTGTCCCAACAGCCGACGTCGGACCATCCGGCCGCGAGCGGTACGCATCGGATGCCGCCGATCTTCTCCATGATGCTGTACTCCAGCGGAGCCGGAGGAAGCGACGGGAACGCCTCCGTCAGCGCGGCGCTCCCCAGCCGGGCGAGCGCTCCGAGGTCCGGGATGTATTCGTCGAGAGCGGACAGGAAAGATGTAATCGAAAAGCAGAAGATCCCCGCGTTCCAGAAAAAATTCCCCGAATCGATGTACGCTTGCGCGGTCGCCGCGTCCGGTTTTTCCACGAAGCGCGATACATTGCGCCAGGGGAGAGATTCGTCAGGAGGAGCTTCGATATAGCCGTACCCCGTCTCAGGCCACTCCGGCACGATGCCGAACGTGACGAGCGCGTCATCCGACGCCGCTTCGGAAGCGATTTCGACGGCGCGAGAGAATGCCTCCCGGTCGGCGATATAGTGGTCGCTCGGGCAGACCAGCAACAGATCGTCCGGGGCCGCTCCTTCGTCCAGAAGGTGTGTCGCGCCGAGCGCTATGGCGGGTGCGGTGCTTCGCGCGGCAGGCTCGCCGACGACGGGATCCTTCGGAATTCCGACGATGTCTTTCAGCTGATGGGTGACGAGACTCCGCCATCGTTCCGACGCGACGACACGGATCCGCGACGGAGGCACGACGGCGCACATCCGGTCGGCGGTTTGCTGCAACAGCGTCCGCGTTCCCGACAGGGACAGAAACTGTTTGGGAAGCTCCTCGCGCGAGAGCGGCCAGAGCCGGGTCCCGCTTCCGCCCGCAAGAATGAGCGCGTGCATCGTTCTGTGCGTGGCATTGGCCATGTACGGATCTTCCTCCCGTCCGGAAATTGATCGGCGACGTTCCGTCGCATACCGGGAACCATTCTAACATGCGGCGTCGGGTATAATTGTGGCGTTCGTGTCCGATATCACGCATCACAATCACACGGAGTCGGGAGGTTTCGGCATGAGGCCGGTGCATATCGTCTACGTGACCGCCGGGAACGGTCACCGCATGGCGGCCCGTGCGGTCCGGGAAGAATTCGACCGCATGGGAGTGCCGAACGTGATCATGGATCTTCTGGATTTCTCCAGCGATCTGTTCAAATGGTCGTACAGCGACGTCTACGCGTTCGTGAGCGAGCATTCGCACCTCGCGTGCCGGATGATGTACGATCTCACGGACCAGAACCGCGAGGAGAGCGTGATGCTTCGCTTTCTCGAGAGCATCACGATGAACCAGGTCACGAAATTCATGCGGTACATCGCGGAAAATGAGCCGGAGGTCATCCTCTGCACGCACTTCTTTCCGCTGAACGTCGTTTCGCGCATGAAGAAACAGGGGCTCTACGGCGGCCGGATCTATACGATCATCACGGACTACGGCCTTCACAGGATGTGGCTCAACGAATACGTCGACCGCTATTTCATCGCGAGCGAATGGATCCGCACCGGCCTGCTCGACGGGGGCGTTCCGGCGGAGCGGATCACGATGTCCGGAATCCCCGTCATGCGTGCGTATGCCGGGTGCGACGGAACTCCGCCGGAGCCGTCCTCCGATGGACGTTTCAGGACGCTCTTCGTGACGAGCAGCATTCCGAATTCACTCGCGCTCGACATCATGGGATCGCTCGGGCGAACGGGCGTCGAAACGGATCTCACGATCGTGACGGGACGGAACCGGGACCTTCTGAGGGATCTCGAACGCGTCGATATGCCTCCGAACGTCCGTCTTTCGACGTACGGGTTCGTGAGCGATCTCGACTCTTTCATGCGGCGTTCCGACCTGCTGGTCACGAAGCCCGGCGGCCTGACCGTCAGCGAGGCGCTCTGTACGGGAATTCCGATGATCCTCGTGAACCCCATCCCGAAGCAGGAGATCAACAATTCCATGTATCTCCAGGAGAACGGCGCCGGGATCCTCGCGCGTTCGGCGGACGACGTCGGCTCGATATTCCTGCGACTTTCGCGCGACCGGCGGCAGCTCGCGACGATGCGGAAGCGCTCGCGCGCCCTCGCGTTCCCGAACGCGGCGACGACCCTCGTCGAAACGATCCTGGGCGAGACATCGCTCGCGGCGGGGAGCTGAATCGCCGCATGGACCGGATTCCGGACGCCGAATTTCGAGAACGCGGTGTCGACGTGAGGCGACTCTTCGACGTTTCCCCCGATATGTTCGTAATCCGGGACGGAACCGGTCGGTGGCTCTTCGCCAACGGGACGGCGAAACGTCTTTTCGGGATCGACGAAAGGGAGTATGCCGGAGCGGCATTTCAGGATCTTGCGGCCCTCTTCCCGTCGTACGGCGACCTCTTTCTGCGCGCATCGGAAGCTGACGAAGAGACGTGGAGGAACGGGGACGTCACGCGGCGAGAGGTCGCGATCCCGGATCGCGACGGAGCGGTCAGGACCTTCGATGTGATCCGTGTCCCGTTCTTCTCGAAGGACGGAACACGGGACCTCCTCGTCGCCATGGGGCGGGATATAACGGAATACACGCGGACCCTCGCGAACCTCAGGCGGAGCGAGGACATGCTCAACGAAGCGCAGGCTCTCGTGAACATGGGGTCGTGGGAGATGGATCTCGTCTCGGGGACGATGATCTGGTCGGACAACATCTTCCGGATGATCGGCTGCGTACGGAATGAATGCACGCCGAGCCGGGAAGTGTTCTATCGGTTCGTCCACCCCGACGATCGCGGGCAAATCCGTGCGATTGCGGAACGAATCCTTTCGGGAAATCTCGATTCCGCGTCGTACGAATACCGGATGCTGCCTCCCGGAGGCGGCGAGCGGACGCTGCTCGCCGTCGCCAGGACGGTCCGGGACGACGCGGAAAATGTCGTGCGCGTTGTCGGAACGACACGGGACATTACCGAAAGCCGGCGTGCCGAAAAGGAGCTCCAGCTTGCCGCGAGCGTCTTCGACAACACTATCGAAGGGATCGTCATCACGGACGCGGCCGGCACGATCCGGCGCGTGAACGCCGCATTCACCGCGATCACGGGCTACACGGCGCCGGAAGCGGTCGGACGGAATCCGAGGATTCTCAAGTCCGACCGTCACGGCGGCGAATTCTACGAAGGATTCTGGAACACGCTCCTGCGCCGCGGAAAGTGGGAGGGCGAGATCTGGAACCGGCGAAAAAACGGAGAGATCTACCCCGAATGGATGACGGTCACGGCCGTATACGACAGGGAAGGAAACGTCTCCGAATATGTCTCGGTCTTCAACGATCTGTCGGAAGTGCGTTTCGCGGAGGCGCAGCTCGAATTGCGGACGAACTACGACTATCTCACGGGGCTCCCCGCACGGTCGGTCTTCCTCGATCGCCTGCAGCAGGAACTCGCGGACCGGGAACGTCCCGTACCCCGCATCGGCGTCATGGTTTTCGACATCAACCGCTTCAAGAACATCAACGACACGCTGGGGCATCTCGTCGGCGACCAGGTTCTCCAGGCGGTTGCCGAACGCCTGTCGGCATCGCTCGGCGAGGGGCCGACCGTGACGCGCGTCGGAGGGGACGATTTCTACATTCTTCTCCCGGACGCGGAATCGGTCGAACGGATCGCGTCGCTGGCGGACTCGCTCGTGCGGAGCTTCGATCGTCCCGTGCTCGCGGGGGGACAGACGCTCTTCGTCAGCGCCTCGATCGGCATTGCGGTCTGTCCGGAGGACGGAACGAGCCCCGATGCGCTCCTCAAGAAGGCCGACATGGCGATGAGCAAGGCCAAGGAGATCGGAACGAGCGCATACCGGTTCTTCACGCCCGAACTCGGCGAACGCTCGTCGATGCGGCTTCGCATGGAAAACGCGCTCAGGGGCGCGATCGAGAAGCGCGAGTTCGTGCTGCATTACCAGCCGATGATGTCGCTCGCCGACGGCCAGATCCGCGGCATGGAGGCGCTTCTCAGATGGAACGACCCCGAACGGGGGCTCGTTCCTCCGATGGACTTCATTCCCGTGGCCGAAGATTCCGGACTCATCGTCCCGGTCGGGGACTGGGTTCTCGCCGAAGCGATGCGGCAACGCGCCGAGTGGACGAAGGAGAACGTCCCGGCTTTCCGCGTCGAAATCAACCTGTCTCCGCGGCAATTCCACTCGTCGAAACTTCTCGAGCGGATCCGGGGCGTCATGGACGAGGCAGGCGTTCCGCCGTCGGTCGTCGGCGTCGAGGTGACCGAGCAGGGCATCATCGGGAACGTCGACAGCGCGAAGAAGACGCTTTTCGGACTCCGGGACATGGGCGTCCACATCCTCATCGACGATTTCGGCACGGGCTATTCGTCTCTCTCTCGCCTCAAGGCGCTGCCGATCGACATCATCAAGATCGACAAATCCTTTCTCTCGAACATCCCGGAGGACGCGAGCAACGTCGCCATCTCGCGGACGATCATCCATCTCGCGCATTCGCTCGGGATCTCCGTTCTCGCGGAAGGGGTCGAAACGCCGGGGCAACTCGAATTCCTGCGCTCGGAGGGGTGCGACCTGGTCCATGGGTATCTTCTCGGTCACCCCCTGCCGCCGCGGGAAGCTGTCAGGAATCTGAAGGGCGGGGACGCCGGGGCTTCTTTCATACGGAACACCACTCCAGGAAGGGGTTGAGCGTTATGGAGCACGTCAGTTCCACGACACTGTACGACCGGGGGGGGCACAGATTCCTCTTCCTCGGATGGGAGGAACAGGGAGAGGAGACCGCGGGTCAGACGAACCAGTAAGGCATTACGTCGGGCGGCGAGGTCATGCTTCTCGAACCGGG
>CALFXN010000096.1 GCA_937957815.1 uncultured Synergistales bacterium | reverse complement strand
TCCTTGCGCAAAATAACGGCTATATGGCTGTATTTCGTTTTGCATACGGCCGTTCGGCTGTTATTATATGGCCATACGGCAATATGAAAAGAGGTGGTGCGTATGAATGGAATCAGGAAATACAGAGAAAAGAAAGGGTTGAATCAGGAGCAGCTCGCGGAAGCGGTTGGTTCTTCTCCCGATTCGATCGGGCGGTATGAGCGTGGAGAGAGGGATACCCCATCTTCGATCCTTAAGAAAATCGCGGAGACCTGCGGATGCACGATGGAAGAATTATTGACAAACCCTACGCCTCCCCCCTCTTTGGGGGGCTCGAAGGAAAAGCTGCGCCCGATCATGAAAGACCGTCACAAGAGGAAGGTTGTCGCCTGATCCTTGCTCTTTCGGCGTGGAAGGAATGCGGCGACGCGACATCGACGCTCGACCCGCGAATCCTCGCCGACGGAATCGATGCGGAAGAGCGGAGCAGGATGCGGCGAGAGTGCGAGGAAGCTCGCGTTGCGATCGACAGGCTCCTGAGCGTGATCTGACCCGCTTCGGGCGGGGAAGAGAACCTTGGCAATCGAAAAGGAATCCTATCGAAAGGAGGGGAATTTTTCATGTACGTAACCGCACGAATCCATTGTCCAAAAGAAGAACGCGGTTTCCGTCTGGATGTGGCGCAAACCGTCATGGCTCCGGATGGGAAGACGCGTCTCGAAAGCGTTCTCCGATGCATGGAGGCGGCGTTCAAGAAGAAACGGCAACCGGAAGAATCAGTGACGCTGCACGTCAGTCTCTCGGTCTACGCATCAATCGACAAATGGAATCCGGGGAGCGACGAGCCTTTGAGAAGGCTCGTGCATCCCGTTTCCGTCGAACGGAAGGACGCTTTCGCGAAAGCATTCGGGGTGTTCGAAGGATTCCGGAACGCTATTGGCGAGTCATCGCTTCTCAAGAGGAGGATTTGAATGTCTTGCAGATGGCTTCGCAACTGGATCATCGCCGTCGTCGTCGACGACATCATGAGAAACGGGCGGATACGGCGCGCTCTGGAGTTTAAGTCCAAACCCTTGTTCTTGCTGAAGACCGGTACGAACGGAGATATCTCTCGGGTTGAGGTGAGAGATGTGGAGGGAATGATCCTGCAAGATACGAAGTAAATGTGTCGGATTGCTGGAAGTGTCTGACTCGCTTCGTGCGGGGAGGAGAACCTTGAAAACAAAATATGGAAGTTAATGAATGTTCTTTCTTCCTAGAGTAAAGTTTCTTTATCTCGTGGAAGGAGGACGTAAGGATGGGGATGAGTTTGACCGCATTATTGATTCTGTTGTTGCCCGGATTCTGGAGCATGTGAGATC
>CALFXN010000095.1 GCA_937957815.1 uncultured Synergistales bacterium | reverse complement strand
CGATCAAGGTCCTGCGTGTGGAGCAAGGACCAGTACCGAACGCGTCCGTCCATGAGTTCCGCCGCGCAGTATCCGAACTGAGCAATATTCTTCGTGACGAATTCGATGGGGCGCTCTTCCGAAGGAGCGCCCCACAAAACGACAACGGGACTTGAAACGAATATCTGGTCAAGACTGACAGGCTCTTTCGGCGTCATCATTTCCCGTCCACCCCGAACCACTTACATTTCGACGATGAGATCCGGGCGTTCGCCAAGAAGCGACATGCACGCGTCCACCGCTTCCGCGTCGTACAGAACGCCGCGTTTTTCCGTTATCTCTTTCAGCGCGGCTTCAGTACCGAGGGAAGGTCGGTACGGTCGGTGCGACATCATCGATTCCACAACATCGGCGACGGCGAGGATACGCGCCTCCAGGAGTATCTCCTCGCCTTTCAGGCCCCTGGGGTAGCCCGAACCGTTCAGCCTCTCATGATGCTGATGCGCAATCTCGGCGACGGGCCATGGAAAGTCCACTTCCCGAAGGATGTCATACCCGGAGCGCGCATGCGTCTTGATAAGTTCAAACTCGATAGGAGAAAGTTTTCCCGGTTTGCTCAAAATCTCTCCGGGGATTTCGATCTTCCCGATATCGTGCACCAGGCCGGCGATGCGCAGCCCCTCGCACCGCTCCTCGGACAGCCCCATCTTGCTCCCGATCTCCAGAGCGAGCGCGGCTACCCGCTCCTGATGTTCGATAGTATAAGGGTCTTTCTTCCCTACGATCTGCCCCATCGTCCGAATCACATCGGAGAACGTTTTTCTAAGTTCATCATACCCCTTCTTCACTTCGCGCTCGGATTCCCAGCGAATCACCGATGCCGCCACATTGTACGCGGCGGCTCGCAGAACGTCGATCTCGTCGGTCTCGAAAGGAGGGCGATCTCTCTGGAAACAGAACGCAAGAACGCCCCAAAAACGAGCGCGGATAAACACCGGAATCATCGTGACGGTCACAAAAGAATCCGGGATTGCGGAACGACACTCCTCCGCACCGGAAAATGCTATCGTGCCGTGAAACGGCATACCGTCCGAAAGCGATTCATATATAGAAACGAACTCAGTCGCCCAGTACACGCGATTCGGCAGGACGAAATTCACTTCGTTACCGCAGATCGCCGCCTTGGCCAACACCTCCGCGAACGGGCTTCCCTCCGAGTCGGTATTGTTGCGGAAAACAGCGACTCCGTCGGTCTCCACGGCCTGACCGAGCGCGCGAAGGGCGAAGAATATCGCCTGTTCCTCCGATTCGATGGAAAGAAGGAAACTTGCTCCCTCCGCAGCGGCCTCCACGAGCGCCTGATGAAAACGCAGACGTTCTTCGGTTTTTTCCCGTTCCTCGACCTCTCTGCGCGCGTCTTCGTACAACCGCGCATTTTCCAACGCAATGGAAGCGGCAGCCGCGAACTGGTCCAGGACCAGAAGAAGCTGTTCCTCCACCTTACGCACCGTATCGGTGTAGGCAATGGCGACGGCGCCCAACAAGCTCTCCCCCCTGTGCAGAGGAAGGGCGATCACCGTGGTGATATTCTTGTAG
>CALFXN010000094.1 GCA_937957815.1 uncultured Synergistales bacterium | reverse complement strand
CCCGCCGTCGCTGATGACGTTCCGCCAGGTCATGAGGCCCTCGCCGGGGACGTAGAAGTACGGCGGCGTCACGCCGTCGGGAAGGCTCTGTCCCGCCTTGATCTCGAACTGGATTCCGCGTTCCGGGATCTCGTAGCCCGAGCCGTCAGCCCTGCAGAAGAGCGAATAGTACCGTACGCTCTCCGGCCACGACGCCGTGTATTCCACGACGAGATCGGCGCTTGTCACTGCGACGTTCTCGAACGTGTTCGCGTAGTAGAGCGTCGCTCCCATTCTGGCGAACGAAGTGAGCGGAGCGAGCGCCTCGGTCTTCTCGGCGACGGTCTTCCCGAGGTCGGCCGCAAGCGTCCGTTCGATCGCGCCGTAGAGCGCGCTCTGCGGATTCGCGAGGGCGACCCTCACGTGCTCGACGTCGTCGTCGCCGGCGATCGACCGGGGCTCGGGTTCCTTTTCGCCCTCGTATCCCGCGAACGCGACCTGGCTCTTGCGCGGCGAGCTCCCGATCGTGTTCGTTCCGTCTGAGACATACGCCCCCGAGACGTTGTCCGGCGTGTTCTGCCGAATGACGCTCCCCGAGAGATTCGTCGTCCCGAGGCTCGCCGTCCGGATGCCTCCCCCGATTCCCGAAGAAGCGCTGTTGCCGGTCACGGTGCACCGCGTCAGGGTCACCTCGCCGCTCTCGTTGTGGACGCCGCCCCCGGCGCCCTTGTCGCCGCCGTTGTAGATCGTTCCCGTGACGGTATTTCCCGTGATCGTGCAGTCGAGCAGCGTCGCTCTCGCGGTGTAGTCGATGGTCATGTTCATGACGCCGCCGCCCCGGACCCACGCCGTGTTGCCCTGGATCGTGCAGTTTTCCATCCTCAGCGTCGCGAGATTGTACACCCCGCCGCCGTACTGCTGCGTCCGTCCGCCCGTGATCGTCAGATTCCGCATGGTGCACGAGGCCCCCGAATTGACGCAGATAACGCCTTCGAGGGTGCTCGTCTGCGTAATCGTCACCGGTCCCGTAATGGTCACGCTCTTCCCGGGCCAGACGTTCAGCAGGCTCGTCAGCGTGACGGTTTTCACGCCACTCGCGAAACGGATTTCGTCCCCGTTGGCGCAATTGCCGATCGCGTGCCGCAATGTCCCCCGGTCATACGTATCGCCGCCGCTCGTCACCGTCCACACGGCGGCGTCCGCAGCGGACGCCGCGCAGAGAAACGCCGCCATCGCAATGACGGAAAGCATCGATCCGAAAACGCCGTGTCGCATTCTCTCAAAACCTCCCCGAATATGTGAGTCCGTTTCGCTCAGATCGGAATGACGTCCCCCGACGCAAGAGATAGTCCCGTCATGAATCCGCGTTATGTCCGACGGCGCTATTCGCGCCCCTTCCGCACCGGCGGCCCCTGTCCCCGCGCCAATGTCGCATCCGGCGCCGACCGTATTCCCAAACCGCCGTTTCGTTTCATCGTATTCTCTTCTCCGCACTGAAAATCCATTCAGCATGAGCAGTGTGCGCCCTGACACAACGGCAGAGTTGCGAATCGTTTCCCTTCGTTCGAAGCCGAAAAAAGCGCCGGAGCGTCTCCCCCGGCGCCGGCTTCCCATCCTGTACGCCTTATCGTTCCGGCTCGAGCACCGGGATGGCCACTTCGACCCGGCCATGGGGGGCTTTTTCGTCGTCGAACGGGAAATAGCACTCCTGAATCCTGCCCGTCACGACGAGCTTCCGGCTTTCGATCCAGTCCATGAGCCGTCCGAACGATTCGCCGATGTGGTCGTAGGGCCCCCGGTGAAGCGTCGCGGCCATCGTGCCGCCCGGAAGCGTTCGCCCCGTTTCGTGGTTCACGATCACGCATACGGTCGCGTCGAGCGTCGCGAACGGCGAAGCGACCGATGCGGGGGCCGGATTCTCGAAGGTGCAGAAGATCGGTGCGGAACAGGGATCGTACGTCGCGCCGACCTCGTCGAGCAACGGTTTCGCGGCTTCGCAGGCGAGGGTCCGCAGACGCGTCCTCGGGGCGCGGAAGGATGCCGCCAGAACGTGGGCCTCGGCCGTCCGGACCAGGCCGCAGGGTTCTACAGGCTCGTCGCAGAGCATGTTCTCGAGCGTCTCGAGCGACGTCCTGAGCGCCTCCATCTTCTGCCGGAGCGCGAGCTTCTGTTCCTCGACGAAACGGCGGACATCGCCGCATACCGCTCCGTTGAGCAGCGCCGCCATGTCCCGGACGGAAAAGTCGACATCGCGGAACCCCTGCAACAGACGGGCTTCCATCAACTGGGATACGAGGTATCGCCGATACCCCGTCCGGGCGTCCGTATGCGCCGGAACCAGAATGCCCCGATCGGCATAGAACCGGAGCATTCTCGGAGAAATCCCGCTTCTCCGGGAAAATTCCCCGATCGACAGAAGACGGGGAGCCAGCGCGCTGACCCGCTCCTCCGCGGAACACGCTCCGTTTTCGTCACGCGCCGGTTTCATGATCACTCGCCGAACCTCCCGTCGTCGAAGAAGGTTCCGGCCGCGTTGAGCATCTCGAGGTCCTCGTCGGAAAGTCGTCCTTCGTCCTTGTCTCCGCGCGTTCGAAAACCCTCCGCCATCGCGCAGACTTCCTCCCGGAGGTCTTCCAGTTCGACGAGCTGGAGTTCGAGCATCTCCTCCGCTTCGTCAAGAGCGGCGAGAACCGCCTTTTCGCGCCCTTCGCCAATCTCCTTCCTGACCCACTCGGGGTCGATGCCGAATGAACGCAGCCTTTTGTCGATATCGTCCATGGCGATCAGCCTCCGTCGCTTCGTACGGGTCGGGGCCGCTCCCTTGCGGCTACGCGAAGGAAACGGCCCTGGACACGCGTCAGATCTTTCCGTCGGACATCCCTTCGCCGCCGACGATTCCCTTCAGTTCGTCGTCGTTCAGCACGTCGGTCTTCCCGGTTTTGTCGAATGTCTTCTCTTCAACCTTCGGTTTTCCTTCTTCCCGCGCCATTGCCGTTTCCCCCTTGATGTGCGAATGATGTCCCCGGTATCCAGAGCCAATCCTAAACCGTGACACGATGTCAGAGTCAAGAGCCCTCCGCCGGCGTCACGCGGTCGTTTTCATTTCCGGCCCCTTGTAGCGGAAGCAGAGCATCGTGATGTCGTCGGACTGCTCGGCCCCGCCCACGAACAGGGAAATCCGTTCGCGCATGCGCTCGAGGAGGACGGTGCTCTCCGGATTTCCGAAGGACGTCTCGGAAAGCCACGTTTCGACGCGCGCCTCTCCGAGAAGCTCCTCGCGCCCGTTGAGCGCCTCGGTCACGCCGTCGGTGAACATAAAGATCGAATCGCCGGGCAGAAGCCTTCCGGCCCCCTCTTCGAACAACACTCCGCCGACGGCGCCGACGAGCGGCCCCTTCACGCGCGCCAGCGGAACGACGCGTCCGCCGGAGATCTTCCACGGGGAGGGGTGTCCTCCGTTCGCGTAGCGGAAGCTGCCGTCGCGAAGATCGACGGTGGCGCAGAAGAGCGTCACGAACATGCACGCGTCGTTGCCCTCGACGATCCGGTCGTTGACGGCCGACAGGAGCGCGGCCGGTCCGTCCGCCCTGTCGTCGGAAACCGAATCCGTCATGGACGCGAACGCCTTCATGAAACTCCGCGTCACGGCCATGAAGAGCGCGGCCGGAACTCCCTTGCCCGAAACGTCGCCGACGACGAGAAGCAGATGGTTCCCGTCGGTCATGAAGAAGTCGTAGAAGTCGCCGCCGACTTCACGCGCGGGTTCGAGCATCGCGAAGAGGTCGATCCGGTCGTCCTTCGGGAACGGCGGGAACGTCCGCGGAATCAGGCTCATCTGGATGGACCGGGCGATATCGAGCTCGCTCTCGATGCGTTCGCGCGCGGCCGTCGTCGCCCGAAGCTCCTCGATATGGACGAGCAGACTGTCGCGCATCGACGTGAAGGACTCGGTCAGGCGCGCGACCTCGTCGTTGCCCGAGATCGGCGGCAACGGAGCGTCGAGCCTGCCGGACGCGAGAAGCTGCGTCGCGTCCTTGAGCGACCGGATCGGACGGCTGATGCGGCTCGCGACGAAGAGCGACACCGCCAGCATTCCGGCCATTCCGGCGAGCCCGAGGAGGAATTGCGTCCGGCTCAGCCGGTTTACGCCGGCGAGGATTTCCTTTTCCGGAAAGACGATCCCGAGCGACCAGCCCATTCCCTCGATCGGCTGGTGCCAGACGAGAAGGCGCCTGTCGCGCTTTCTGTCGTGATACCTGAAGAGCCCTCTCTTTCCCTCGACCATCCGGCGCCCGAGATCCCAGAGTTCGGGGTTCCCCTCCTCTTCGGAGATCGAGAAGACGGTCTCCTTCATGATGATCTCGCGCCTCGGGTGCGACACGATCGTTCCGTTCGCGGTGATCAGAAAGATATATCCGTTGTTCCCGACATTCATCGTCGAGATCGCGTTCGTGAGCCAGTGAAGCTCGATCGACGTCCCGATCGACGCGAGGTAGCGCCAGTTCTCGTCGTAGATCGGAACGCAGTAGTCCACGACCATGGACCCCGTCCCCTCGTTGCCGAAGAACGGCTCGGTCCAGACGGGTTTCCCGAGCTGCAATGGAAGCTGGTACCAGTCCCATACGGTCCAGTCGTACACTTCGGCGAGGTTGCGCCACCCGATCGTCGAATCCTGACGGTAGACGAACGGGCAGAAGTTGTCGAGCAGCGCGTCCCCCGTCTGCCGGGAGAACCCCACGAACAGGCCCGACACCTCGGGGTGCGGCTCGATCAGGCTTTTCATCACGTCGCGGAGCTGTTCGGGATCCGGCCTGAACGAACGCAGGATCGTCGCGAGATCGTGCGTCACCGCCTCGGCGACGCGGGGAATTCTGCGGATCTTGCTTGCGGTGGCCTCGCCGAGGTTTTCGATGCGGGCGTGGAACTCCGCCTCCATCGCCCCGACGGAGCTCACATAGCCGTACGCGATGATGAGAAGGAAAATCAGTCCGACGCCCGCCATCGTCATGAGCGCGAGCTTCCCAGCGATCGAGAGTCCCGTACGGGCGCTTCCGAGGAACGACGAACGCCTAACGGACATCGAAAGACACCGCCCCTCTCGGGGTCGTCCCTTCGACGCCGATCGGATGGAAAACGTCGTAGGACACGTTCCACTGGTCTCCGACGAACACTTCGTCCATCATCGCGACGGTGCGCTCGTAGGCGCTTTTCGAAAGGACGCCGGGGGTCCACGGAAGTGTTCCCGAATCCGACGACTCCGGGAAGATCGATGGAAGGATCGTCGTGAGCATCGAACGGAGAAGCAGTCTGTTGACGGTGTAGCCGACCCCGTCGGCCAGGCGCGCGATCAGATCGACCGCTTCGTCGGGGTGCGCGGCGGCGTATCGCCACCCTTCGAGCGACGCATCCAGGACGTCGCGACACAGGGCGGGATCGCTCCTCCACGTCTGTTCGAGGCAGTAGATCCCGTCTTCGGGAAAGTCGTATCCTTCCCCGCGCAGAGGGATCACCGTCAGATCTTCCGGACGGTACCCCGCCTGGAGGATGCGGATGTATTCGTTGTAGGACATCGCGTTACACGCGTCGACGGCGCCGCGAAGAAACAGGTCGACCGAGAAGAACTGGGGGCGGATCACCGGCCAGATGCGCTGCGCGTTGAAGAGCTTCTTGTACGCGCCCGAGAAGTGGTCGCCC
This sequence comes from uncultured Synergistales bacterium, assembly GCA_937957815.1. Taxonomy (GTDB): domain Bacteria; phylum Synergistota; class Synergistia; order Synergistales; family Aminobacteriaceae; genus CALFXN01. The sequence continues at coordinate 784 of CALFXN010000094.1, read as the reverse complement.
CAGAGGCTCATCTTGCGGCCGTTCAAGTCCGCGACCGTCTTGATGCCGCTTTTCTTCTTCGCGACGATCAGGAGATTGCCCCGGTTCACGATCTGCCCCACGTTCACGAGCCGGAGCGTCTCCGAGCGGAAGCGAAGCGCTCCGGTCAGGAACATCGTCGAAAACGTCGTCCGGCCGGACCGCAGCTCCTCGACGACGTCGACGTCGGCCCCTCCCCGCCGGATCTCCATATCGATCCCGCGCGCGCGGAAGAACCCCTTTTCGAGCGCCATGTAGTAGCCCGCGAACTGCGTCTGGGGGTACCAGTGAAGCGTCATCGACGCCTTCCGGAGCGGCGGGGCGGACATCTCCGCCATCGCCGGACCCGCGAACGCCATCGCGGCGAGAAACGCGCACAAACGGGCGAACCGGCGAAACGCCGGTTTCCGGAACGTACTTTCGGCGGTCATTCGGGTTTCGTCACGACGATTTTCAGACAGTTCAGGTTCCCCCTGCGGGCATAGTGGACTTCGTCCATGGTCCGCCGGACGAGCAGGATGCCGAGCCCGCCCGCCTCGCGTTCCATCAGTGGACGGGAAACGTCCGGATCCTCGAGCGCGAGCGGGTCGAACGGGACGCCGTTATCGACGAACTCGACCGAAAAGGATCCGGGCGTATCCTCGATCCGGATCGTCACCTCGCCCGGAGGCGTCTGATAGGCATAGGAGCAGATGTTGACGACGATCTCTTCGAGCGCGAGAGATCGGAAGAGCGTCGTGTAGGGAAAGAGTGTAGATCTCGGTGG
>CALFXN010000093.1 GCA_937957815.1 uncultured Synergistales bacterium | reverse complement strand
GGATATTTCTTTCATTGATATAGATCGGAATATGAATCTTCCCGTTATGAACGGCAATCGTATGGCCGATCATCGCAGGCACTACCGTGGAACTCCTCGACCAGGTCTTGAGGACCTTTTTCGCGCCGGAGTCGTTCAATTCTTCGACGCGACGCAGGAGTTTCCGGTCGATATAGGGCCCCTTTTTAGCAGAACGAGCCATCTTCGTCCCTCCTCAAGCCTTATTTCTCGTACCGACGCCGAACGATCATCCGGTCCATCGGCTTAGATTTGCGAGTCCTGTATCCTTTCGCGGGTGTTCCCCACGGCGATACCGGATGCTTGTTTCCCTTGCTTCGGCCTTCTCCGCCGCCCATCGGGTGATCGACCGGATTCATGACCATTCCGCGAACTTCGGGGCGCTTCCCGAGCCACCGGGTTTTTCCCGCCTTGCCGAATTTCTCGTTCTCATGGTCCTCGTTGCCGACCTGCCCAATCGTCGCCATGCACTCGACGAGAGCGAGACGGAGTTCTCCGCTCGGCATCCTGATGTAGGCGTATTTTCCTTCCTTCGCCATCAGCTGCGCCCCCGCGCCGGCCGCACGAACAAGTTTTCCTCCGCGCCCCGGCTGAAGCTCGACGTTATGGATCATCGTTCCCACAGGAATGTCCCTGAGCTTCATCGCGTTTCCCGGACGAATATCGGCGTCCGGTCCGGAAAGAATGTTGTCTCCGACTTTGATTCCCGAAGGGGCGAGAATATATCTCTTCTCACCGTCTGCATACGTTACGAGAGCAATACGACATGTCCTGTTGGGATCATACTCGATCGTCGAAACCACGCCGGGAACCCCGAATTTCTCGCGTTTGAAATCGATGACACGGTAGAGTCTTCTCCCACCGCCGCCGATATGACGCATCGTGATTCTCCCCGTATTGTTGCGACCTCCGCTGTTCTTGAGAGGGACGAGCAGCGACCGCTCGGGGGCAACCTTCGAGAGATCCGAATTGTCCTGGATGGTCATGAAGCGCCGTCCAGGGGTAAAGGCCTTGAATTGTTTCATCGGCATTTTCAGTCTCCTCCTTGCCCGCTAAACGCTCGCGCCTTCAAAGAACTCTATTCTCTGTCCCTCAGCCAGCGTCACGATCGCCTTTTTCCAGGCACGGGACATTCCGCGATAGGCTCCCATACGCTTCGGCTTCGGGTGAACGTTCATGACGTGAACATCGGTCACTTTCACTTTGAAAATTTCCTCGATCGCTTCGCGGACCTGAATCTTGTTTACCTGGCGGAGAACCTCGAAGGTGTACTTGTTATGCTCCATCATCCTGCTCGATTTCTCCGTTATGATGGGACGGACGATGACATCATGCGCCAGCAGACTCATCGGCTGTACACCTCCTCGAGGCATGCTACGGCTTCCGGTGTCACAATGAGTTCCTTCGCGTTCATGATGTCGTATACGTTGATGTTTCCGACATTGAGAACTTTGGCCCCTTGAATGTTACGCGTCGATTTGGCGACGGGCATATTCGGGGCTCCGACAATCAGAAGCGGCTTCTTCGCGTCGATCGACCTGAAGAACGCCATCATCGATTTTGTCGAAGGTTTATCGAACGGAAACTCGTTGATGACCGAAAAAAGCTCGTCACGCACCTTCAATGAAAGAGCGCTTCGAATCGCAAGTGCGCGAACCTTTTTGTTCACCTTCTGGCGAAAATCACGCGGCTTCGGCGGATGACTCACACCACCGTGTATCCAAAGCGGAGAACGCGTACTCCCCTGCCGAGCGCGTCCGGTATGCTTCTGACGCCAGGGTTTCTTCCCGCCTCCGCTGACTTCCCCTCTGCCCTTGGCGGCCTGCGTTCCCAAACGGCGGTTCGCAAGCTGCGCAAGAACGACCTGATGCATGGCGGGGACGTGAATCGGGGCGCCGAACACGGCGTCGGTCAGAGAAAATTCACCGACTTTTTCCCCGTTGATATTGACAACTTTTACCGTCGGCATTGAAACAGCCCTCCTTCCGTCCCTGCCTAGCTCTTTTTGTACACTGTGACGAGAGAGTTCTTCGCCCCAGGCACAGCACCCTTAACGAGCAGGAGATTGTTCTCAGAATCTATCCCCACCACCGTGAGATTTCTGACGGTCACCTTCTCGTTTCCCATGTTTCCGGGCATCCGTTTTCCCTTCATGACGTGACCGGGATAACTGTTCGAACCGGCCGAACCGGGGCGCCTGTGCGTTACAGACGTTCCATGAGATGCCTGTTGTCCTGCGAAATGGAAGCGCTTCACGACACCGGCGAACCCCTTACCTTTGCTGATTCCCGACACATGGACCGCTTCACCGACTTCGAACAGGGTCACATTGATCTCCTGTCCGACCGAGAATCCTTCAGCGGACTGCACTCGAAATTCCCGAAGGGTCTTTGTCGGTTCGATGTTTGCCTTCCCGAAGATTCCCTTGAGAGGCTTCGTAACGTTTTGGGGCTTCACTTCTCCGAACCCGAGAAGAACGGCCTCGTAGCCGTTCTTGTCCGCGGACCGGAGATCGACCACGGGACATGGCCCAGCCTGGATTACCGTCACGGGAACGGCTTTTCCCTCCTCCGTATAAACCTGGGTCATGCCCAACTTTCGCCCCAGTATTCCAATGGTCATTGTTTCCCTCTCCTTTCAGCTCAGAGCTTCCTACAACTTTATCTGGATATCCACTCCAGAAGGAAGGTTCAGCTGCATAAGCGCGTCCATCGTCTTCTGCGTCGGATTGATGATATCGATGAGGCGCTTATGAGTGCGCATCTCAAACTGTTCTCTCGCGTCCTTGTCCTTATGAGGGGACTTCAGAACCGTTACCTTGTTGATCTCCGTCGGAAGCGGAATCGGACCGGAGACTTTCGCACCGCTCCGTTCCGCCGTTTCAGCTATCTGAGAAGCGGAACTGTCGAGCACCCGATGATCGAAAGCCTTGAGACGGATCCGGATCTTCTTCGCCATGCCCGCGCACTTCCTATTCCAGGATTTTGGTGACGACGCCGGCGCCTACCGTGTGGCCACCCTCACGAA
>CALFXN010000092.1 GCA_937957815.1 uncultured Synergistales bacterium | reverse complement strand
CGTCCGGGCGCCGGAAAACCCGAAAAGTTATTCCACGGACACGTATTTCTTGACGAACTGGAACGTCTTGGTTTTCACATCGACCTTCTGAATGACGGCCGGCTTGTTGAAGGGGTTATGGTCTGCGGCGCTGATGGTCAGCGGGCCGCTGGTGACCTTCAGGTCCTTGATCGTCTCCATCGCCTTCGCAATCTTTTCCCCCTCGACGGAGTTCGCGCGTTTGATCGAATCGACGATCATGAGAAGCGCGTCCTGCGCCATGACTGGATTTGGCAGGACGGGATCCTCGTTGAACGCAGCCTTGTATTCCGCGACGAAATCCTTGATATCCGGGTCCGCAAGGTCAGCGAGGTTCACGAAATATCCCCCGTCGATCGCACTGCCGCCGAGGTCTATCAGGTCCGGGCTCCCCCAGTTGTCGGTTCCGAGCAGGACCGCGGTGATACCGAGGTCCCGGGCCTGCTTGGCCGCCATCGCGGCCTCCTTCTGGCTCGTCGGGATGAAGATGACGTCGGGCTTGAGCTCCTTCATCTTTCCGAGCTGGGCGCGGTAGTCGAGCTCCTCGCTCCGAAACGCTTCCTTCGCGACGATCTTGCCGCCCTTCGCCACGAAGGCCTCCTCGAAGTACTTCGAGAGCCACTGGCCGTAGTCCGAACCGACGTCGTAGAGAATCGCCCCGGTCTTCGCCTTGAGGTCCGTGACCGCGAAGCGCGCCGCGACGGTTCCCTGGAAGGGATCGATGAAGCAGGGGCGGAACGCGAACGGACGGACCTTTCCGCTGCGCTGGTCGATCGTCACGTACGGATTCGTCGCGGTGGTCACGACCATCGGGACCTTCGCCTTTTCGAGAACGGGCGCCGTCGCGATCGAGTTGCCGCTCTGTGCCGGCCCGATCACGGCGACGACGCCGTCGCTCACGAGGCGCTTCGCGACGTTCACGGCCTCGACCGCGTCGTTGCGGTTATCGTAGCGGACGACTTCGATCTTTTTGCCGAGGACTCCCCCCGCGTCGTTGATCTTCTTCACGAGCATGTCGATCGCCCGGGCCTCCGACTGCCCCCACATGGACGCTCCGCCCGTCAGCGAAACCGTATGCCCGATGCGGACGACATCCGCGGCCACGGCCGCTCCACCGAGACACAGAACCAGAACCGCAGCAACGAGAACCCGAATCATACTCCGCACACAACAACTCCCCTTTCCGGATCCGTATGTGGTACTTTTGAATTCCCCCGCGAGACGCGGAGGAAAACCGCGCGAACCGCCGCCCGGGAATGACCTTTTTTCCGTTTTCCCCTCCGACCACCTCCGCATTCGTCAGGCATTCCGGGCGAGGTGCTCCGGAACCGATTGTCCCCGGATCAGGTCGTCGTACGTCTGCCGTCTCACGACGACCTCCGCGGTCCCGTCGCGCACGAAGACGACCGCGGGACGCGGGGTCATGTTATAGTTGTTCGCCATCGAAAAGGTGTAGGCGCCGGTGTTCAGCATCGCGAGGATGTCGCCCGGCCCCGTCTCGGGGAGATCGACGCCCTCGGCCAGAATGTCTCCGGTCTCGCAGCACTTCCCGACGATGGAGACCTTCCCCGCCGCAGGTGCGTCGGCCCGCTCCGCCAGGAGCGCCGAATACTTCGCGCCGTAGAGCGCCGGACGCGGGTTGTCGGTCATGCCGCCGTCGACGCCGACGTGCGTCACGATGCCGGGGATCCTCTTGACCGTCGTCACGCCGTACAGCGTGATGCCCGCCTCCGAGATCAGCCATCGCCCCGGTTCGATGATCACCTTCGGTCGTTTGACGCCGTATTTGGCGCACCGCGCCGTGATCCGTTCCATCAGCGGGTCGGTGAACGTCCCGATCGCGGGAGTCCGCTCGCCCGGCAGCGACGCGACACCGAAGCCCCCTCCGACGTTGAGTTCTTCCGTCTCGAAGCCGTACAGCTTCCGGAGTTCGCTCATGTGCTCGAGGAGGATGTCGACCGCGAGGAGATGCGACGTATTCTCGTAGATCTGCGACCCGACGTGGAAGTGAAAACCGTGGAGCCTGAGATCCTTCGCACCCCCGCAGAGTTCGACGCACCGTTCGAGGCTGTCTCCGATCAGCGGAACGCCGAACTTCGACCCCGTGTGTCCCGTGATCACGTACCGGTGCGTGTGCGCGTCCACTCCCGGAGCGACGCGAATCAGGATATCGGCCGAGCGTCCCTTCATCGCCGCAATATCGCGAAGCTGTTCGAGTTCCATGACGCCGTCGACGACGATCCGTCCGACCCTCGCGTCAAGCGCGTATTCAAGCTCGGCGCGGGTCTTGCTGTTTCCATGGAAGTAACCCCGTTCCATCGGGAATCCCGCCGCCGAGGCGGCGTGGATCTCGCCGCCGGAAACCATGTCGAGCCCGAGTCCCTCCGACGCGACGAGCGCGCACATGGCGAGCGGAAGGAAGGCTTTTCCCGCGTAGACCGCCTGCGTGTTGTCCCATTTCTCGAGAAATCCGCTCCGGATCCTCGATATCCGTTCCCGAACCATACCTTCGTCGATCACGTACAGGGGAGTCCCGAAACGCCTCGCGAGTTCCGCAGCATCGCAGCCGCCCCAGATCAGCCGTCCGTCCCGAATCATTCTCGTCCCTCCAGAATACAAAAAGGCCCGTCCCACAAGGGACGGGCCTGAACCCGCGGTACCACCCAACTTGAGCGCGCATGCGCCCCGCTCGGATCCTATGACGGGGATCCCGACCGTGAACGTACTCCGCGCCGCAACGCGGGCTTTCCGTTCAGGCTCCGCGGATTTTTCGCCTCCGGGCGTCGCCAGGGGATCCTTCCAGCCGGTGAGATCCCTTCTCTGATGGCGACATTGTCCGAAAGCACTCCGCTTCATCGCTTTTTCCCTGTGAAATTATGCGGATTATACAGGAGGCCGGGGGATGCGTCAACGAACCGTTCCCCGAATTTTACAACCGTCTTTCTTTCCGTCATTCGGAACGCACGCGCCCCTCACCCGCATGGTATCGTTCGAGCGCGCGCGCGAAACGACCTGCACCTTCCCATGACTGTTCCGGGGAGACCGTCGCGAACGAGAAGCGGAGGAACGTCGTTCCATCTCCGGGCCTGACGTGGAAGATCGAACCGGGAATGACGCCGACGCGCTCCTCTTCGGCCGCGAACCTCGAGAATTCGAGCGAGTCGATACCCTCGGCGCTCCCCCAGATAAAGAACCCTCCTTTCGGGAACGGAAAAGAGAAGCCGCAGTTGTCCGTGAACCTCGCGAGGGCGTCGGAGAGCGCGTTCCGCCGCTCCGAATAAACCTGGCGCAACCGTTCGAGGTGTGTGGCAAAGCTCGGTCCCGAGACGACGGAGAAAACGGCTCTCTGGAGAAATGTCGGAAGTCCGATCTCGAACGTCAGACGCAACATCGCGACCTTCGGGACGAGTCGTTCGGGGAGGATGACCCATCCGCACCGGATTCCCGGGACGACGGTCTTCGAAAAGCTCCCGAGCGAGATGATGCGGTCTCCGTCTCCGGCGACGGCGGCGTAGGGAGGGTCCGGCATCTCGTCGTACCAGAGGAAGCGATACGGATCGTCCTCGAGCAGAAGCGTGCCGTGACGACGAAGGATGTCGAGAATCTCTCGCTTCCGGCCGAGCGTCGTGCTTCGTCCGCTCGGGTTCTGGAAGGTCGGAATCGTGTAGAAGAACGATGCCCTCCGGGTCGAAAGGATGCGTTCGAGCGCCTCCGGATCGGGGCCGTCGTCGTCGAACGGAACCGTCAGGAGTTCCGCTCCTTCGCGGGAAAACGCGAGCAGGGCTTCGGGATAGGTCGGATCTTCGACGATCACGGCGTTGCCGGGAGAGATGAAGAGATCGGCGGCGATGCTGAGCCCCTCCTGCGAGCCCGTCGTGAGAACGATGTTTCGCTCTGTCACGCTCTCCGGGACAACGCACTGTGCCTTGAGCCACCACGCGAGCCATTCGCGGAGCTTTGCGTCGCCGAGGGAATCGGGGTATGCCAGGAGTTCCGGCGCGTCGTGGAGTGTCTTGTCGATCGCGCCGCGAAGCGCGTCGACGGGATAGAGATCCCCCGACGGCTGGCCGGCGGTGAAAGAGACGACTCCGGGTTTGGACGCGCGTTGCATCATCTCCTGGATAACCGACGGAAAAAGACGATGCGCCTTCGCGTTCAGGTATCCTTCCCACTCCATGAACCTCGCACTCCTCTCGTATCTTGTCCATGCTATTATACGTATATATCCGGAAAGGGGATGATTTCCGCCATGCGATCTCTTGTACAGATCGCCGCCCTCGCGGGGATCGTGTTCTTACTTATAGTGTACATCTATAACGCGCTCGTGAGGAAGTCCGAGAACGTCCGGAACGGGTGGAGTCAGATCGACGTCCAGCTCAAACGACGTCACGATCTCATTCCGAATCTCGTCGAAACGGTGCGCGGGTACGCGGATCACGAGCGCGAACTTTTCGAACGGATCGCGGCGCTGCGTTCCGAAGCGATTCGGGCGTCCACGCCGGCCGAGGCGGGCGTAGCTGAGGCGCAGCTCTCCGGCGCGCTGAAGACGCTCTTCGCAGTCAGCGAGGGCTACCCGGAACTCAGGGCGAACGCGAACTTCCTCGCGCTTCAGGAGGAGCTCGCATCGACCGAAAACAAGATCGCCTTCGCACGACAGTACTACAACGACAGCGTGAAGGAGTACAATATCGCGGTCTCGTCGTTCCCGAGCTCCATCGTCGCGGGGATCGCAGGATTCGGAAGACGCGACATGTGGACCATCGACCTTCCGGCGGAACGCGACGCCGTCTCCGTGACCTTCCCGGGCGCGGGATCGTAGCGCCGCTCGGGAGAAGGGGGGGACCGGAACCATGGCGAACTTCGACCGTCTGATCACGCACAACAGGCGCGTCAGCATCCTTCTGTTCATCGTGATGACGCTGTTCTTCATCCTCGTCGGGGGCGTCATCGGGACCTATTTCGCAGAATCGTGGCAGGGAGGGCTCGTCGTCGCCCTCGTCGTCGGCGGCCTCTACGGGCTGATCGCGTGGACGCAGGGCGACGGCATCGTCCTTTCGATGAGCGGAGCCCGCGAGATCTCCCATTCCGATTTCCCGCAGCTCTGGAACGTCGTCGAAGAGCTCTCGATCGCCGGCGGAATTCCGATGCCGCGCGTCTATCTCATCGAAGACACGGCGACGAACGCGTTCGCGACCGGCAGAGATCCTTCACGGGCGAGCGTCGCGATTACGCGAGGACTTCTCGAAAAGTGTACGCGCGACGAGCTTCAGGGCGTCATGGCGCACGAAATGTCCCACGTCCGGAACTACGACATCAGATTCGCGACGCTCATGGCGGTCATGGTCGGCGCGATCGTCCTGCTCTGCGACGTCATGCGCCGAAGCGTCATCTGGGGCGGCGGGCGCCGACGCAGCTCCGGCAAGGGAAGCGGCGGCGGACAGGCGTTCGTCGCTCTCGTCGCCGTCGTCCTATCCATCGTCGCGCCGATCCTCGCGGCGATCATCCAGATGGCCGTCAGCCGCCAGCGGGAGTACCTTGCGGACGCCTCGGCGGTCGAACTCACCCGGAATCCGAACGGTCTCATTTCCGCACTGAAGAAACTCTCCTACGACACGGAGCCGCTCGAAGTCGCGAACCGCGGGAC
>CALFXN010000091.1 GCA_937957815.1 uncultured Synergistales bacterium | reverse complement strand
ACCACCGAGATCTACACTCTTTCCCTACACGACGCTCTTCCGATCTGTCGACGCGAATCGCGCTCTTCAGGGCAATCAGGAGGCATTTATCATTACTGCTGCGGCGCGACTGCCGTTCGCGAAGAATGACGTGATTTCCGAGACGGAACTCCAGTCGTTCAGCCAGAAATATCCGGGACGTTTTACTGTCCAGCAGGAAAAGATCACGGTCGAGGACCCCTGCTACATCGTCATTGAGGAGGGGACCTCGCCGTTCGTGGTTGCGGACATCATCCTCGAGCGGGAGTATCGGCTCTGTTCGCTTTACGACAAGAAGTTCGAGGCCGGGATCGGCGCAGAGGGAGTGAAAACGCTTCTCGAGCGGATTGACCTCGAGTTGCTCGCCGGGTCGCTTCGCGAGGAGATTTCCGAAAGTACGGGGCAGAAAAAGAGAAAACTCATCAAGCGGTTGCAGGTCGCCGAGGATTTCAGAAAGAGCGATTCTCAGGCGACGTCGATGATCCTCGAAGTCCTCCCCGTCATTCCGCCCGATCTGCGACCGATGGTGCAGCTCGACGGAGGGCGATTCGCGACGTCCGACCTCAACGACCTCTATCGCAGGGTCATCAACCGGAACAACCGGCTTCGGAAGCTCCAGGAGCTGCACGCGCCGGAGATCATCGTCCGGAACGAAAAGCGCATGCTCCAGGAGGCCGTCGATGCCCTCATCGATAACGGCCGCATGGGCAAGGCGGTCCTAGGGGCCGGAAACCGGCCGTTGAAAAGCCTGACGGATCTGCTTCGAGGAAAGAAGGGCCGTTTCCGGCAGAATCTTCTCGGAAAGCGCGTCGACTATTCAGGCCGCTCGGTCATCGTCATCGGGCCGCAGCTCCGGCTCTATCAGTGCGGTCTGCCGAAACAGATGGCACTCGAACTTTTCAAGCCGTTCGTTATCCGCCAGCTTGTGGAGCGGGGGCTCGCTCCGAACGTGAAGAGCGCAAAACGCCTCATAGAACGCGGCCGCGATGAGATATGGGGAATTCTTGAGGAGATCATCCGCGATCACCCCGTTCTGCTGAATCGTGCACCAACATTGCACCGGCTCGGGATTCAGGCGTTCGAACCGGTCCTTATGGAGGGGAAGGCGATTCGCCTTCACCCGATGGTCTGCACCGCGTTCAACGCGGACTTCGACGGAGATCAGATGGCCGTTCATGTTCCGTTGTCCATCGAAGCCCAGGCCGAGGCACGGCTGCTGATGCTTTCCGCGAGCAATCTGATGTCTCCGGCGAGCGGAAAACCGATCGTCATTCCGACACAGGATATCGTCCTCGGAATTTTCTATCTGACTGACCTTCGCCTCGGAAAACTGGGCGAAGGAATGCGTTTCGGCAGTATCGACGATGTCCTGATCGCAGTGGATCATGGGGTCGTCAATGTCAACTCGAAGGTGTTCCTGAAAGCGGATTCTTCGTGGAAAGTCGCAAACGACAGAAACGGATGGATCGAAACGAGCCCCGGGCGCGTGCTCTTCAACAGCGTTCTGCCGGCTAAGCTGAGATTCATCAACAAGCAGCTCGGAAAGAAGGATATCGGTAAGCTTATTGACGACGCGTACGAGGTCGTCGATCGCGTATCGATCGTGAAAACCCTCGATGCCGTGAAGACACTGGGGTATCACTGGGCGACGATGAGCGGAATCAGCTTCGGGGTCAATTCCATCATCATCCCTGAGCAGAAAAAAATTGTGACAGACAAGTCGCTTGAACAGGACGAAGAACTCAAGTCCGAATACAACATGGGTATCCTGACATCGGACGAATATCTGTTTCAGAAAGAGACTCTCTGGTCGGAGGCGTCACGGACGATTGCCGACGGCATACTCGAAAACATGGAGCCGGACAACCCGATCCGAATGATGGTCGACTCCGGCGCTCGCGGAAGCAAAAGCCAGATGGGGCAGATGGCGGGTATCCGCGGACTGATGTCGGACCCGTCGGGACGCATCATCGACTATCCGATAACGGCCAATTTCCGCGAGGGATTGAATATGCTCGAGTACTTCCTTTCCACGCACGGCGCAAGAAAGGGACTCGCCGATACGGCTCTCAGAACGGCCAAGTCGGGATACCTCACCCGGCGTCTCGTCGACGTTGCGCAGGATATTATCGTCACAGGGAAGGATTGCGGAACGGACAAAGGCGTCCGCATCCGACCGCTCCTTCAAGACGGAAAGGTCATGATCTCGCTTTCGGAACGGATCATGGGTCGGACGGCACTCGAAGATATACTGCACCCCGCGACGGGAGTGCCCATTGTCCGAAAAGGAGAGCACATCACGCCCGTAATCGCCGACGCAATCGAAGCGGCGGGCATCGATACGGTGTGGGTGCGCAGTCCGCTGACGTGTACGTTCAGGAACGGGGTCTGTCAGAAATGCTACGGAATGGACCTTTCGGCGCGCAAAGAAGTGCCGGTCGGAGAAGCCGTCGGCGTCGTCGCGGCGCAGTCGATCGGCGAGCCCGGAACACAGCTTACAATGCGGACGTTCCACACTGGAGGAGTCCGGCTTACGGGAGAGGACATCACGCAGGGTCTTCCTCGGATCGAACAGCTGTTCGAAGTCAGACGTCCGAAAAAGATCGCCTATCTCGCGGAGGTTGACGGCAGGGTGACGGAAATACGCGAGATGGAAGGAAAGCGGAAGGTCATCATCGCTCCGGAGAACCCTGAGGAAGAAAAGGCCACCTTCACGATCCCGACGTCGCAGCGGCTTCTGGTCGAGGAAGGGCAGGAGGTAAAGAAGAACCAGAGGATCACCGAGGGCAATATCGACCCGCAACAGCTTCTGGAGGTCGAAGGCATCGAAGCGGTCCAGACGGCACTTGTCGACGAGATTCAGGAAGTGTATCGGTCGCAGGGAGTCTCGATCAACAACAAACACATCGAGGTCATTCTCAGGAAAGTCGCCCCCGTCAACAGGATGCGCGTCGTTGAAGAAGGAGACACGGGATTCGTTGCCGGAGACCTTGTCTGGACGGATGAGATCGAAAAAGAAGATACGGCGATCGGAGAAGAGAACGAACGTCACATCGCGGAGGCAAGCGAAGTCCTTTCGGCAAAGACATTGCGAAGCGCCGAAAAGGCCGGAGAGGCGGTAAGCGTGCTGTTCGGTCGGACGCTTGACGAATCCGCGCTCCGGACAGTTCTCAAGCCCGGAAACATGATTTCCGAGATGGTTGTCGAATGGGGAGACGGAAAGGATTGTCTCGTCATCGTCGGAGAGGCGGCGTTCAGGAAGCGTCTTGAAGGGATGGAACTCGTCGAACCGTTCGTCTCGGCAGACGGAAAGGAAATGCCTGCGGGATCCGAACTGACACCGGGAAGACTCGGGATCATCACGGCGAACCTGCCCGTCCCGATCGTCGTCCGTGAGACCGGAACGCTCGAGAAACTCGTCGACGCCGCGTATCTTGCCGAAAAGGTCGTAGTCGGCGATACGATCGTTGCCGAGGCGGACAGACTCATATCGCAGGATGCAATTGCCCGGCTCAGAGAAGCGAAAGTACGTTCCCTGCGAGTGTGGCACTCGGTCGAACTCGTACATCTGCCGGATGTCGTCCGTGAAAAGATCAAGACGGATCTCTGGGGCAAGGCCGTCACGAAGGCTGTCGATGTCAGGGGAAACCAACTGGAGGACGGCCCGCAGATCGTCGACGAACGCGTACTGAAGGGATTGCTCGAGGGAGAATTCGCCGCCGTCGAGATTGAGGACGGGGATATCGTCACCTACGAACGTCTCGTCAGAAAGTACCTGTCGGAGCGGGTGTACGGCAAAGTCCTTCTGGAGCCGGTCCGTGATCTCTCAG
>CALFXN010000090.1 GCA_937957815.1 uncultured Synergistales bacterium | reverse complement strand
CGATACGATATCTCAAGAGGATACCACACGATACAGCGTATCGATGACGGAGCCGTCGCGGTATTCGACGACGCCGACGGGATGGTCGCGGTCGAGCGCGATCGGTCGCGGGACGCCCGTGATGCGCTCGACCCGTTCCTTGAGTTCCCGGATGTCCGTCACGCGGAGCCCAGCGCCCGCGAGCGCGTCCGCGAGGTCGGGCCGCCGCGGATTCACGCACGTTCCGCGCTCCGTGACGATGACGTCCACCGTTTCGCCCGGCGTCACGACCGTCTGCACGGCATCGCGGATCGACGGAACCCCCTCGCGGAACGACGGGACGACGACGACGGAGAGCTTCGCCCCTGCGGCCGTGTCGCAGTGCCCGCCGGAAGCCCCGCGCAGGACGCCGTCGTGCCCCGACAGAACGTCGACGTTGAAATCCACGTCGACGTCGAGCGCCGCGAGGACGACGACGTCGAGGTCGTCGACGAGACACCCGGACGCCGAGGGGTCCGCGTACCACGCGGCGTCGATCTCCACGTGTCGGGGGTTCGTCGCGATGGACTCCGTGACGGCGGCGTCGAAGCTCTGGACGTCGTAGAGCACCTCGAAGAGGTCGTCCGACAGCATCTGCGCCATCGACGCCGTGACGCCGCCGAGGCCGAACGATCCGCGGATCTTTTGTTCGAGCATGTACTCGCGGACGAAGCGCGCCACCGCGAGGCTCGCGCCGCCGCCGCCGACCTGGAAGGAACAGCCGGGGACGATGAGCTCGGACGCCCGGATGGCGCGGAAGGCGTTCTCCGCGATGACGAGGCTCAAGGGATCCCGCGTGATCCGCGTCGCGCCCGTCGCGATCTTCGAGGGGTCTCCGATCGACGGCACGACCGCGACCTGGTCCACGAGATACTGCGGGATCGAGACGCGCCCGGGGAGCGGACCGTCGAGAAGCGTGTCCGTAACCGCGACGACGTGTTTCGCGTAACGTGCGTCGACCATCGCATACCCGAGCGAGCCGCACGCCGACGGCCCGATCGAGCCCGTCAGGTTTCCTGCGGCGTCGCACGCGGGCGCGGCGATGAACGCGACGTCGATGACGACGGACCCTTCCGAGAGCGCCCGAGCCCTGCCGCCGTGGCTGTGGATCACGACCGGGTTCTGGACGCGGCCCGACGATATGGCCTGCCCCACCCGGCCCCGGACGCCCGACGTGTGGATCGTCGTGACGACGCCGCGTTCGGCGAGTTCCGCGACGCACTCGTGAGCGTCCGTCAGGGAGCTCGGGGCGAGCGTGAGGTCGCGGATTCCCATCTCGTCGATCGCCTGCATAACGAGCGGCAGAACGAAGTCGCCGTTCCGGAAGTGATGATGGAACGAAACTGTCATTCCGTCGCGCAGTCCGCTGCGGCGGATGGCCTCTTTGATGTCGCGGACGACCTTCCGCCCGCGCCCCGCTTCCCGCACGACGCGCCGTTCCGCTGCGGGAGTCATCTGACCATACGGAACGAGCCGGCCGTGCGCCCCGGCAAGCAGTTCATCCGGGATGATCCGTCCGATGCCGTTTATCGTCCCGCTCATTCTGTCGGAACCTCCATTCCCGCGATGCGCGCAAGCTCGATCGTCCTGCGCGCCTGCGCGACGACCGGGGCATCCACCATTCGGCCGTCGACGGCGATGACGCCGACGCCCCGCTCTTCGGCCTCGCGCGCCGCCCGGACGACGCGTGAGGCCTTTCGGACTTCTTTTTCCTCCGGACGGAACGCCCGGTGAATCACGGCGACCTGCGACGGATGGATTGCGGCCTTGCCGCTGAAGCCCATGTTCGCGGCCGCGGCCGCGTCGGCGAAGAGTCCGTCGCAATCGTTCACGTTCGTGAAGACCGTGTCGAACGCGTCAACGCCGGCGGCCTTCGCCGCGGTCACGATCGCGGCGCGCGCGTAGAGCAGCTCGCCGCCGTCGCGCGTCCGCCGGATGCCGAGGTCGGCCGCGAAGTCCTGTCCTCCGATGGAGATTCCCGAAACGCGCGGGCTCGCCGAGGCGACGTCATACGCATGAAGCAGTGAGCGGGCAGTCTCAACCATGGCCTGGATGACCACGCTTCCTTCCGGCAGTCCGGCCTCGCGCTCGATGCGGGTCATCAGCGCATCCGCGCGGAGGACATCATCGGCGCCGTCGGTCTTCGGCAATCGGATGCCGTCCGGGCGCGCCGGAACGATCGCGCGGATGTCCTCCTTGAAGAAGGGCGTATCCGCGCCGTTCACGCGGACGAACACGGTCGTCCCCATAAAATCCAGCGTCTCGAGCGCATGCCGGACGAGCGACCGCGCCGCGTCCTTCTCCGTCAGCGCCACGGCGTCCTCGAGATCCAGGATGACCGCGTCCGCCCCGAGAACCATGCAGTTCTGCACCATCGACGGGGAGTTGCCGGGCACGTACAGCAGCGACCGCAACGGTCCCGAAGTTCTCACGCTGATCATCTCCCTACGGGCGGACGTCGGTGATCTTCCGGCGCTTCCTGAGCGAATAGACGATCGATATGGCGGCGAGGACCAGAAGCGTCAGGGATATCGGCTTCTCGACGAAGAACAACAGGTTTCCGTTTCCGATCGTCATCGCGTTCCGGAACGCCTGTTCCGTGGTTCCCCCGAGAATGAGCGCGAGGACCAGGGGCGGCAGCGGAATGTCGAGCTTCGTGAGCAGATAGCCGCCGAGCGCGAAGAGCGACACGAGGATGAAGTCGAACGCGCTGTAGTTCAGGAAGTACGTCCCCATGAAGCCCATTCCGAGGATCAGCGGCATCATGATCCGCTG
>CALFXN010000089.1 GCA_937957815.1 uncultured Synergistales bacterium | reverse complement strand
GAGGCCATAACGCTCGACGCGGATACGGTTTCAATCCACGCTCCCGCATGGGGAGCGACTGTCGAACACGTCGCAGTCGGCGCCATTGATGCGGTTTCAATCCACGCTCCCGCATGGGGAGCGACATGACAGCGCCATGCGGCACCTGCTGGCGTTTTGGTTTCAATCCACGCTCCCGCATGGGGAGCGACCAAGGGCAACGGCGAAGCACCGGTAAAGGTCTGCGTTTCAATCCACGCTCCCGCATGGGGAGCGACAGTGGCAGGTTATTTTCCAGTCATAGTGCGCTTTCCGGAATACATTTCCGCGAACCCTCTTGTCAAACATGGAATATCAAAAAGAACATATGCCTCCAGTTGATCACATTCACTTCCTGACGGTGTTTCCGGCTTCGCGCGGACCTCCCGGCATTTTCCCCGTCACTTGAGGTTCGCGCTAAAAAATCATGGGACCTTCGGGATCGTACGTTGCCTTTGTCCCCTGATGTTCTACGCGATTTTTCCAGTTTGCCCCGAGGAAGTAGAATCGCAGACTATCCTTTTCCGGATCGTATATTTCGAGAAGTCTATGCCGCAACTCACTCCATTGCGCCGGATCGACGAGACATTCAAATACGGAATTCTGTACGCGCTGGCCGAAATTCAGGCACGCTTTCGCGACATGCCGCAGCCTCCTCGCCCCTCCGTCGGATGCCGTGCTCACGTCATACGTCACAAGGACCATCACAGTCTCATGTCACCCCCCCCTATTTCCAGCGATATGGAGGATACCCGTCGAGGTCTCCTCTCAGAAAACGAGCCAGCAGCATAGCCTGTACGTGCGGGATCAACCCGATGCACATCTTCTCGCCGATAAACGGGTGAACGATCTCTTCCTGTTTTCGTTTCTGGTACGCGATGAGAACTTCCTTTCGCGTCTTTTCATCCATGAGGACGGCCCCCGTCTCGGTACTCGCGAATCCACCCCCACGGACCTGCTGCCGGTTGACCAGCGTCAGTGCAAGGCGATCGGCGATCATGGGACGGAATTCCTCCATAATGTCCAAAGCGAGACTCGGGCGCCCCGGACGGTCACGATGGAGAAAACCTACCGCTGGGTCGAGCCCGACTCCCTCAAGCGCCGATGCCGTATCATGCACAAGCAGGGTGTATATGAAGGAAAGGAGCGCATTCATCGGATCCAGCGGCGGACGTCGGGATCGTTCCGTAAAGAAGAACGCATCTTTTTGAGAAACGATCATGTGGTCGAAGACCGAAAAATACGCCCGGGCCGCGTCGCCCTCGATGCCGCGAACGGAATCGAGCGCCAGCAACGGCTTCTCCAACATCGAAAGATGGTGCGCCAAGTCCGAAGCCGCCGCGGAAAGAGCTTCGCATGCCGCCGTAACGACGTGTTCCCGCGCGGCCCTCATAATGCCGGTTCTGCCGTTCGCGATCTTCGCGATGACAACCGAACGGGCAATTTCGGCAGAACGTTCCCGGCTGTCGGCGCGGCGATACTGTTCGCGTCGGAGCAGAACATTGCCGGAAACCGGCCCCTGCACGCGCGCGAGGAATTTGCCGTATTCGGTCATGAACGAAACGGAGACGCCGCGTTCCCCGCAAAGTCCGAGAAGAAACGGACTGCACGAGACCTGCCCGAAACAGACGATGCTTCCGATCGTGTGGATGGGAACGTGAAGCTTCGTCTCCTGTTCCAGCCGGACGAGAACGGTCTCCCCCTCTCGAGCGAGATACGAGCCTTGCGTCGTGATATAGAGCGTATTGAGCAGGCGTTTCAGGATGGCTCCTCCTCTCCCGACTCGTGTTGCGCGGCGGAAATGAATTTTTCGATGTAGTGCCGTGCGCTGTGCCTGCCGTCAGTGGCTTCCGGCATACACGCGTCAATGAGGGAACAATTGTCGCATCGGAGTGCAGGCGAGGCCGGAGGGGTAACGCCCCGCGCCGTCAGATCGTGAAGCTTTTTTACAAGAGTCTCGGTCTTCTGTCGGAGATCCTCCGAGAAGAGAACTCGATGGCGTCGTCTGGTACGACCGTAGAAAATGTCTCCTTCCGAAATATCGACGCCGAGCATCTCTTCAAGGCATAATGCCTGGGCGCAGAGCTGTATTTCGTCACTCGCGTCCAGTTTTGGCTTCCCGTGTTTGTGCTCCACGATATGCGGCGGGGCATCGGGAGAGAACTCGACGACATCCGCCTGTCCTACAAGCCCCAGACGAAACGAGCGAAGCCAAGGGGAGTGTGCGATGCGTATCTCCCCATTGGCTTCGACGTCATCGTCATGGACGCGCTCGTGCTGCCAGCGGCCTTCGGCCGTAAGTGCGTTTTCACTCCAGACACGCTCCAGATGGATCAGTCCCCACTGACGCTCGCAGAACGCCAGATGCTGGAGCGCCGAGATCGGGAGAAGATCGTCTTCGGTGAACATGTTACAAACGCCTACAACATTTCTTGGACCGTGACTCCATTTGGCAAAGATGCGAAATCAGTTGAAATATCGTAATCGCCGAAATGTCTCGGCGGCAGGCTATCGTCCTTTCTCCGCACAAGTATCCGCTCGAATAACTTGTGAGCCGGAGCGTTGCCCAGCGTGCTGTTGTGCTTGAATACATAAAGTTTCCGGGCGGTCATTTCTCCCCTTGAGGCGGAACGATCAACCTCGAACATGCTCCCCAACGCCGTCCACAGGAGCGCAAGATCATCCTCCGAAAATCCGGTCTTTTCCGCAAGGTGCGGAGAGATGAATCCGTGCATTCTATACAGCGCGTACGGAACGATAACCTTTCGCCCCATGGTCCGGTTCCCGCCTGCTTGCTTTTTCGCCTGATCTTCAGCTTCTTTTTCTGTAGTTACCGCCATTCTGGTTATCGATTCCTCAAGGAAAATGATTGGGTCAATCGAATGGGAGAACGTAATTTGAACGGGGCCGCGAACCTGTCCGCAATTGACATCCGTCGACATGACGGCGCCAAACATCCGGATATCGAAGAAATTCTGACACATCCACGCCTGTGTCTTCGATACGTTTTCCGCAGCAGCCACGCCATCCTTCGAGGAATCAAGCTTCAGTGCGTCATAGGCGCGCTGGTGCTGACGGTTGAGAATGGCCTTTTCCTTGACGTAAATGTCGTACCCGGCAAGAGCTTCCTTTTTTTCGTTCCTCTGGGCGATCGAGAGGTAATTCCGGATTTTTCTCTTGATGCATACGTCGGATACAAGGCCGATCTGAGTTTCAGGATCGGTCCGGGGAGCATTCCCCTCATCCGGATCGCCGTTGGGGTTCCCATTGACAACATCGAACAGATAGACAAAGTCATATCGGTTGCTGATGATTTGGGGTTCCATAGTCAGACCTCCTCAGTTTGAGTTGCTTTTCTTTGTCCACAAATAGGCCCCAGGCGCGTCCGGGTGAGCTGCGTTCCATACAGCACGGTCATCGGCAGACATCCAGAGCCATTTCCGCATATGGTGAAACCCAAGGATGAAAAGCCCCTGCTGGTCCAATTCAAGAAATGCGGGGAATCCGTTTTTCTTTGGATCGAAGTTGGATACGATCTCGTCAACCAAACGTTCGAGGAAAATGACAATACCGACGTTTTTGGGGTCATCCTTTGCCTTCCGGATATGGTATCTGCAATTTTTGAGAAGTCGGACGAACACCGATCGCGGCCTTGCAGAAGCTCCGCTGAAAAATTTCTCGGTGACAGTTGCGTTCCCTGTTAAGGCTTCCTGCTGAATCTTTTCCAGTACGGCCATCAGTT
>CALFXN010000088.1 GCA_937957815.1 uncultured Synergistales bacterium | reverse complement strand
GATCCGATCGATGCTCTTCGCCGATTCCCCCGCGGCGTTCCTGATGTTGCCGATGGCGAGGTTGACTTCGGAGAGAGAGCCCTTCGCCGCCTCGGAAGCCTGCGTGGCGCCCTCGGCCCCGTCGCCGGACGCCTTCGCGGCCGACTGCGCGCTCGACGCGATCTCCTCGATCGACGCGTTCGTCTCCTGGAGCGCCGAGGAGCTGTGCTCCACCATGTCCTGCACCTTCTCGATCGATCCCGAGACCTCCTCCATCGAGGAGAGCGTCTCCTCCGAAAGCGACGCGAGGGTTTCGGCGCGCTTCGCCGTTTCCTCGGATTCCTTCCGGATCGAGGTCATGACCTCCCGAAGGGACGCGACCATGGCGTTGAGGACCCGGGAGATCCGGGCGATCTCGTCCTTCCCGGAGTCGTCGTATTTCACGGTGAGATCTCCGGCTCCGAGCCGTCCGGTGACCGTCGCCATCGATCCGATGGACTTCGTGAGTCCCCTGGCGATGACGAAGATGACGCCGCCCGTCACGAGGATCGCGATGACCGCGATCGCGAGCAGGACGTTCGTAAGTCCCCGCACCATTCCGGTGACGACGGATCTCGGAAAGAAGATTCCGAGGAAGAAGTCGCGGCTCGCAGGTGCGAAGAATATCTGGCGGTCTTCGCCCTGGTAGGTGTAGGTTTCGAATCCGCTCTCTCCGGCGACCATCTTCTTCGCGATGTTCCGCACGGGCTCTGGAAACTTGCTGTCCGTCATCATGTTGGCCTTCAGGACGTCCTCCGCGACGCGGTATGCCGCGAAGATTCCGCTCCTGAGGATCATGACGCCGCTCCCCTTGCCGAAAATCTGCAACCCGACGATGTAGTCGTTCATACTGCTCAGGTCGACATCTCCCCCGACGACGCCGAGAAGCTTTCCTGAATTGTCGTAGACGGCCGTTGCGGCCGAGATGACCGTCTTTTTGGTGATCGCGTCGACGTAGGGGTCGGTGAAGATGACCGTGTCCTTGCCCGCGGCGACCGCCTGTTTGTACCAGGGACGAACCTTGCAGTCGTAGTCCGCGGGTTCCTTCCACCCCGTTCCGTCGGAGAACTTGCCCGTCGCCTCGTGCCCCATGTAGATGTCGAGGATTCCCTCTGACTTCGTCCTGTTCGTCAGGGACGCGACGATCTTCTCGACGCCGTCCTCGTCCGTGACACCCAGCCGGAGCATCGCGTCGCGGACCGTCTCGGCCGCCGTCATGACAACCGCTTCGATTTTACTGAGCCGCACGTCGATATTCTGGGCAGCGCTTCTGATGGTTTCCATTCCGGCGGTATTCACGAGGCCGGTGATGATGCTCCCGCCCCGGTAATAGGTCACCCCCGCCATCGTCGCGATCACCGCGAGAACCACGACCGCCATCGCAATCAACTTGTTCCGGATCGTCATCCGTCATCCCTCCGTTATCATAAATGTTCGTATCCCTTGCTCCCTCTTCCGCTCTCCGCGTCGTTCGCGCGAAAGCGCGTCCAGGCTCGTCGTTTGCGCTATTCGGCCTTTTTCTGCCGGCTCACGCCCTCGAAGATCCGCTCGACGACGCCCCACAGCACCCCCGTCGCGTCGCGGACGGGGTAGGCGTCCACGCGGCACCGGGTCCTGGTACCTCTCCGGCCCCGTTCGCAGACCGAGGAGTGCGGTTCTCCGTCGCGAATCGTCTCCGTCGCGGCGCACCCCCGGCAGGGCGCTCTCCGGCCGTGAAACGCGCGGTAGCACTTTTCGCCTTCCGCGCCGACATCTCCGATCCTTCCTTCGCGCATCACGACGTTGAGTCCCAGATCGACCAAACAGAGGCCGATCTCGCGCCACCCCTCTTCCTCGCCATGGAGCGGTCCGATCATGTCGCGCAGTTTCCCCTCGCTGTTCAAAGGCTCCACCCCCCTTCGGGTTCCACACACAGGGTACGGGCTCTTTCATTTCCCGACAATCCATTTGCTCATAAATGAATGTATTTGCTCGTATTGTTTTTCACCAGAGCAAACACGTTGCTTTGGTCCGAGGTTCCCGATGCGCGAAATGGGAGTCGCAATGCGCCTATTTCGTCAGGCAATTCATTGTTGACTGACTCGACGCATGAATGCTATTATCTAAATGTCCGACATTATGATGTGTTGTGATATTCGTGCGAAAACGGAACGGTTCACAAAAAACGTACTCTGGAAAGGGATGTGTGACGTGAAAGTGGAAACGATGCTGTTGAGCCAGAAGGAGATTCAGTCTGTCGTCACCATGAAGGATATCGTCGAGTGTGTCGACAGAACCTTCCGGGGGATGGGGGACGGGACGGTCGTCAATCCGACCAAGGTGAACCTCGACCTGGGCGAGACTGCCGCCTTTCCGCCGTACGCGGGGTTCATGAACGCCATGCCGGCGTACATCGGCTGGTGCGACAGCGCCGGAATCAAGTGGGCGGGCGGCTTCCTCGGCGAGCGGAAGGCGAAGGGATTCCCCTACATCACGTCGATGATCCTGCTGATCGATCCGCATCTCGGACACTTCCGGGCCGTGATGGACGGCGCCTATATCACGAACATGCGCACCGGCGCGCAGACCGCCGTGGCGCTCAAGTACATGTACGGCAAGGGAAAGACGATCCGGCTCGGCCTCTATGGCGCCGGGATGCAGGGACACACGCAGACGATGGCCATCGCGGAACTCTTCGACATCGCGGAGGTCATGGTCTACGACGTGAGCCGGGCCGCGGCGGAACGCTACGCCGAAGACATGAAGCCGTTCGTGAAGGGGCGCATCACCATCGCGTCCGATCCCCGGGAGGCTGCCGCGGGCGATATCGCGGTCTGCGTCACGCAGTCGAAGGAAGAGTTCTTCCGGTACGACTGGTTCCGTCCGGGAATGATCCTCTTCCCGATGGGGTCGTATCAGGAGTGCTCCGACGAGTGCATCGAGAAGGCAGACAAGATCGTCGTCGACCACGTGGGACAGGCCCTTCACAGGGGCGCGCTCGCCAAGCACGGGACGAGCGGCCGTCTGACCGAAAAGGATCTCTACGCGACGATCGGCGAACTCGCCGCCGGAAAGAAGAAGGGCATCGTGTCCGCCGACGAGCGGGTCGTCTGCATTCCGATCGGAACGGGCGCGATGGACGTGTCCGTCGCGACGGTGGCCTGGCAGCGGGCAAAGGAGAAGGGAATCGGCGGAACGTACTCGTTCGTCGAGTATTAAAAAACCCGGCCGGTATTGATTTCGACATCATAAGGAGCGTGTATCATGAAAGACAGCGATCGCCTCGTCAGTCTTTTCGATGCTCTCGGACCAATCATGACAGGGCCGTCCAGCTCCCATACGGCGGGAGTTCTCCGAATCGGCCGCATGGGGCACATTCTTCTCGGGGGCGCCCCGGAAAGCATCGAGCTACATTTCTACGGAAACGCGCTCGCCCGTACCTATAAGGGACATCTGAGCGATTCGGCGATCGTGGCGGGTCTTCTCGGCTACGGCGAGGACGCTCCCATCGTCCGCACCGCGCTGGACGAGGCGGCGAGACGCGGGATTCCGGTCACCTACCATACCGAATACGAATCCGACAGAAACCCCAACACCGTGGATATGCGCCTCTCCCGAAACGGGAAAACTCTGAGAGTCGTCGGAATCACCGTCGGCGGTGGAGAGATCCTGATGACGGAATTCGGGAAGTTTCCGATCCGGCTCCGCGGCAGCGAGGAGGGGATCCTGTTCACGGCGGACCGGTCTTTCGACGCGAACGGTCTGGAATCCCTGCTCGGAGAAAAGCCCCTCGGCGTCGTCCGCGCCGAAGAGGGAAACGACGCGCTCTGGACCTGCCTGCTCGATCGCGTTCCCTCCCCGGAGATCGCCGGGCGCCTGCGCGCCTCGCGCGGCGTTTCGGACGTCTTCCCGCTTTCCGCAGTCCTCGACTACAAGTTGCGCGACACGAACGCGCTCTTCACGTCCTTCGACGGGATGCTCCGTCTCGCCGAAGATCGCAAATGTTCCCTGCCGCAGATCGCGACCGAATACGAGTGCCGCCGGAGCGGACTCGCCGAAAGCGACGTGCGCGCGCGCATCGCGCGGATCTGGGGCACGATGAAGGAGTCGGTCGAGAATGGAATCCGGGGGAAGAACGACCTGGTCGCCGGGCTCGTTCCCGGAGACTGCGGCGCGAGAATGCTCCGTGCCGTCGAGGAGGGTCGGACGGTCGGAGGCAGGACGCTCGGAAAGGCCGTCGCGCGCGCGATCGCCGCGATGGAGACGAACGCCTGCGCCAGGTGCGTCGTAGCGGCTCCGACGGCGGGATCGTGCGGCGTGGTCCCCGGCGCGCTGATCACCGCCGTCGAAGAGCGGAACGCATCCGACGACGAGGCCGTGGACGCCCTTCTCGCGGCCGCCGTCACCGGGACGCTGATCGCGATGCGCGCGTCGCTCTCCGGTTCGATCGGCGGATGCCAGGCCGAGATCGGCGTGGCATCCGCCATGGCGGGGGCCGCGCTCGTCCAGCTCGCCGGCGGAACTCCGGGGCAGGTGGCGCACGGTATGGCGCTCGCCATGAAGAACATCCTCGGACTGATCTGCGATCCGGTCGCCGGCCCCGTCGAGATCCCATGCATCAAGCGGAACGGCATCGGCGTCGCGAACGCGTTCGCGGCCGCGGACATGGCGCTCTCGGGACTCGAAAGCGCGATTCCGCCCGACGAGGTCGTCGGAGCCCTCGCAAATACGCAACAACTCCTTCCGCCCGAACTCCGGGGGACGATGAAGGGCGGTCTCGGGTCGACGCCGACCGCGATGCGCCTCAAGGAGGAATGGAATCGCAAAGTCACCGACATGGCCCTGCACCGCAACAAAAACGCGTAACATCGTCGGAAATCCACTTATTGAAGGAGAAGATCCGGATATGAATGAACTGCTCGAAATTCTCAAAAAAGAAGTCAAACCCGCACTTGGATGTACCGGGCCGGTCTCGATAGCCTTCGCCGCCGCCGCCGCGCGCGACGCCGTCGGCGGAACGCCCCGTCGCGCGACGGTCCGGATGGACAAGGACTCCTACAAGAACAGCCTGAGCGTCGGCATTCCCGGAACCGACCGGATGGGAATCGACATCTCGGTCGCGCTCGGCGCGGTCGCGGGCGATTCGAAAGCCGGGCTCGAAGTTCTGAACAAGGTGACGCCCGAAGAGGAAAAGAGGGCGGTCGCGTTCCTCAAGAACGTCGACGTCGATATCTTCTGGGAGTACACGGGCGTCGGGCTGCGTATCGAGGCCGAGGTCGAGACGGAGAACGGCGTCGGGAAGGCGATCGTCGCGAAGACGCACACGAACGTCGTCTACCTCGAGGCGAACGGGAAGGTCATCGTCGACACCCGCGCGTCGCTCGAGGGGACCACGTTCGACTATTCGAAGGACGCCATTCTGAAGTACCGTCTCGAGGATCTGTGGCGTTTTGCCGAGACCGTTCCGCTTTCCGACATCGCGTTCCTGAAGGACGGCGTCGCGATGAATCGCGCGCTCGCCGAGGCAGGGCTCGTGAAGGGCGTCGGCGCCGGGTTCGGCGTCGCGTACCGGGCGATGGCGAAGGACAGTCTCGTCCTGAAGGCGAAATCCTATACCGCGGCCGCGTCGGACGCCCGGATGGGCGGGCTCGGACTTTCCGCGATGAGCTGCGCGACGAGCGGCAACGTCGGAATCACGGCGATGCTCCCGCTCGTGGTCATGGCGGAGGAACTCGGGCGTGGCGAAGAGGAGATGCTGCGCGCCGTCGCGCTGAGCTACCTTCTGACGATCCTCATGAAAAGCCGCATCGGACGACTTTCGGCGATCTGCGCGTGCGCCATCGCGGCCGGGATCGGCATCGCGGCCGGCGCGTCGATGCTTCTGGGCGGCGGAGTCGCCTCCGCGGACCGGGCGATCCAGAATATGACGGGGAGCCTCACGGGGATCGTCTGCGACGGCGCCAAGTACGGCTGCGCGCTCAAGCTCTCCGCGGCCGCCGGAATGGCGATCGAATCGGCGATTCTCGCGCTCGACGGATACGTCGTTCCAAAGGGCGACGGGCTCGTCTGCGACTCGGCCGACGAATCGATGGCCGCCATCGGCCGCACCGCGCAGGAGGGAATGACCGCGGCCGCGACCGTCATGGCGCGGATCATCATCGAGCGCGAAAAGGCGAAGGGTCGAAGCTGACCCTCCACGCTCCAGAAACCGCCCCGGAGAACGCTTTCCGGGCCGAAAGGGTGATCCTCGATGGAAACACGGCAGTTCGCGCTCCGGCGGGTGCTCGTGCCGCTCGACAGGATTCTCGACGGCGTCATCGTTCTGAGCATCATCGCCATTTCGCTCCTCGTCTTCGTGCAGGTGCTCCTTCGCTACGTCTTCCGCTCCCCGCTGATGGGCATCGAGGAGCTGTGTCTATTCCCGACGACGTGGCTCTACCTCGCGGCGGCGGTCAAGGCGTCGTCGGAACAGAATCAGCTCATCGCGCGCGTTCTCGAGATCTTCTTCCACAGGAAGAAGCAGATCTTTCTTCTCCGGGCGATCGCGGCGTTCGTCGCCGCGGGAATCCTGATCTGGCTGACGAACTGGGGATACGACTTCCTCAAGTATTCCCTCAGGGTCGAAAAGACGAGCGACACGCTCTTCATCCCGATGATCTACACCGAGGCGCCGGTGTTCGTCTGCTTCGCGCTGATGCTCGTCTACACGGCGGTCGAATTCCTCGACTACATGCGCCTGTACGCGACGACTCCGTCCGACGCCCTCGTCGGAGAAGAGGGGGAAGCCTAGAATGGTTACGATTTCCGTCATCTCGCTTCTCATCCTGACGGGGTTGCTCTCGCTCGGGATCCCGATCGCCTTCTGTTTCAGCGGTTCGTTGCTCTACATGAGCATCGTCAGCGGCGTCTCGATGAAGGGCATGATGCTCTGGGGACTCCAGCAAATCCTGAGCCCGGCGCTCCTCTGCATTCCGCTCTTCATCTACGCGGGGTCGCTCATGAGCGAGAGCGGCATCGCGAAGTACCTTCTCGAGTTCGTGGACGTCTTCGTCGCACGGGTCAGGGGCGGACTCGGAATCGTCGCGACCATCACGTGCGCGCTCATCGGCGCGATATCGGGCAGTGCGTTCACGGGCGTCGCGGCGACGGGCAACATGCTCATTCCCGAGATGGTCAAGCGCGGATATCCCCGGCCGTTCGCGACCGCGCTCGTGACCTGCTCGTCGATCCTCGGCGTCCTGATCCCGCCGAGTACGCCGATGATCATCTTCGGTTGGGTCACGGGGACGAGCGTCCTCGCGTGCTTCCTGTCGACCGTCGGACCGGGACTCCTGACGACGGCGATCTTCTGCGCGATCAACCTGTATTGCGCGAAGAAGTTCCCGCTCGTCATCCCGCCAGCGATCACGAAACAGGAAAAGCGGCGCCAGATCGTCACCAAGGGGTGGAAGGCGCTGCCCGCACTCTTCATGCCCGTCCTCATCCTCGGCGGAATCTACGGGGGCGTCATGACGCCGACCGAGGCGGCGGCGGCGGCCGTCGTCTATTCGATCCCCGTCGGCTTCCTCGTCTACAAGGGGCTGACTCCGAAGGCGTTCTGGTCCGTGTCGCAGAGTTCGGGCGTTTCGACGGGATCGATCATGATCATGATCATGTGCAGCATGATGCTGAGCCAGACGTACGTCGTGCTCCAGATCCCGCAGCTCATCGTGAAGGCGGTCTTCAGCCTGACGACGAACAAGGTCATGATCCTGATCCTGATCAACCTCCTGCTTCTCTTCGTCGGAATGATCGTCAACGACGTGACGGGAATCATCCTCGTCGCGCCGCTGCTCATGCCGCTCGCCCAGGCGATCGGACTGCATCCGATCCAGTACGCCGCGATCTTCTGCGTGAACCTCGCGATCGGCAGCCTCACGCCTCCGTACGCGAGCCTGCTCTACCTCGGAATGCGCATCGGCAGGGTCGAATTCATGGACATCCTTCCCCATGTGGGCCTCTTCCTGCTCGGGTACGTCCCCGTCATGCTCCTGACGACCTACTGGCCCGCGCTCTCGCTGACGCTCCCGAGGATGCTCGGCTATATGTAAGGGGAATACAGCGTCGTTCCTGTGGAGGGGGGGGTGCCGGTCGCAGACGCCGGAAAGTGTGGTTCACCCGGTTCCGAGCGGTGTTTCATGAATTCAGGATTTTCATGTTTCGACACAAGGAGGGGTCTCGTGTGAAAAAATACGCTGTTCTGTGTGCGCTGGCCATCGTCCTGAGCTGTGCGTTCCTCGCCGGGAGCGCGTTCGCCGCCGACAAGTCCTACACGTGGAAGATCGCCCACATCCGGCCGGCCAATTCGGAGATCGACAAGGAAGTCACCTGGTTCGTCGACGAGATGCGCAAGGCGACGAACGGCCGGATCGACATCAAGGTCTACGGCGCCAACCAGCTCGGCGACTACACCGTCGTTCAGGAAAAGATCGGCATCGGTTCCGTCGAAATGGGTGTCATGTCCGCCGCGACGAACGTCGACAAAAAGCTTCTCGCGTTCACGCTCCAGTACGTGGTGCCGACCTACGAACTCGCGAAGAAGAACTACGCGTCGGGCACGCCGTTCGGCAACTACATCGCGAAGCTCTACGAGAAGCAGAACATCAAGGTTCTGGCCTACTGGCCCGTCTACTTCGGAGGCATCGGCCTGCTGAAGGAACCCGCCGATCCGCTCAACCCGACGTCGCCGAAGAACCTCAAGGTCCGCGTGCCCACGATGAAGACGTGGGAGACGCTCGCGAACACGTTCGGCTACCAGGCGACGCCGCTCCCGTTCGCCGAGTTCTTCACCGCGGCCCAGACGGGAATCGTCAACGGAATCTTCGGCGGCGGCGCGGAAAACTACCACGTTTCCTTCCAGGATCTCATGAAGTGCTACATCGCGGCGAACACGCACTTCGAGTGCTGGCCGCTCACGATCAACCTCGAGCTGTACAACTCGCTCTCCGAAGCCGACCGCAAGATCCTCGACGCGAAGGCGAAGGAACTCGAGCAGCGCCGCTGGGTCAAGGCCGTCACCGATCAGGATCACTACGTCGACCTGATGGAGAAGGCCGGGACGAAGGTCTACCGTCCGACCGACGCGCAGCTCAAGGAATTCGCGAAGATCGGCCGCGAAGTCTCCTGGGCGGAGTTCAAAAAGGTCATCGGCGAGAAGGCATATAACGAAATCGTCTCGACGTTCGTTCTCGAATAATCGCGACACGCGTGGAAGGGGCCGCGACGCGGCCTCTTCCCGATATCCCTCGAAAGAAGGGGACACCACGATGAGGAAAATCACCGTCATGAGCGCGGGCAACGGAGGCCAGGCGCTCGCCGGAGACCTCGCGCTCCGGGGACACGACGTCACGCTCTACGAACACCCGAAGTTCGCGGCCACGGTCGAGGCAATCCGGGCAAAGGGAAACACGATCGAACTCGAAAACAAGATCATCGGCGCCGGGAAACTCTCGCGCGCGACGACAGATGCTTCCGAAGCGCTCGAGGGGGCCGAGATCGTCTACTTCACGGCGCCGTCGTTCGCGCAGAAAGCGTTTTTCGACCTTGCGCTGCCTCATTTCGAAAACGGACAGATCCTCGTTCTCTCGCCCGGAAACTATGGGACGTTCGGACTCAAGGACGCGTTCCGGAAGCTCGGAAAAAACGTCCTCGTCGGAGAGACGGACAACCTGCCCTACGCCTGCGCGGCCGTCGAACCGGGCCGCGTCAACGTCCGGGGCGTCAAGAACCCCGTTACGCTCGCCGTCCTCCCGGACAACGACTACGACCGCGTCGACGCCGTCATGAAGGACGCGTTCTGTACCTCGTACAAACGGGGCGCGAACGTGTTGCAGACGAGCATGGCGAACACGAACATGGTCGTCCACTGCGTGCCGATGCTCATGAACGCCGGCCGGATCGAGGGAACCAAAGGGGACTTCCGGTTCTACTTCGACGGAATGCCCGAATGCGTCTGCCGCGCGATGGAGACCGTCGACCGGGAGCGTCTCGCGATCGCGAAGGCCTTCGGACTCGACCTCGCGAGCACCGTCGACACGATCCGCACGCAATACAAGGTGACGGGCGACGACCTTCATTCTGTCATCCTCGCGAACCCCGCCTTCGGCGGAACGAAGCCCGACGCGCCGAAAACGCTCGACCACCGCTTCCTCACGGAGGACACGCCCTTCTCGATGGTCCCGCTCGTCGAACTCGGGAAACTCGCGGGTGTCGCGACGCCCGTCATGAACGCCGTCGTCGAACTCTGCGGCCTGCTGCTCGGGCAGGACTATTTCGCGACGGGGCAGACTCTGGCGAAGATGGGACTCGAGGGAAAGACCATCCGCGAGATCGAAACGCTGATGCGGGGGTAGGACACGATGAAAAAGGCGATACGGATCGAGCCCGAGGACAACGTCGCCGTCGTCGCGCAGGACACGGCGGCCGGCGAGACGCTCGAGTGCGCGGGGGAACGCCTCACGGCGAAGGACGCCGTCCCCCTCGGCCACAAGATCGCCCTGTCGCGCATCCCGCGCGGGGAGAGGATCGTCAAGTACGCCGTCACGATCGGCCTCGCCTCGTGCGATATCGCCCCGGGCGCGCACGTTCATTCGCAGAACGTCGAAGACATCACGAATCGTCTCTGCAACGAATACGAGCGCGCCTTCCGCGCGATAAAGGGGTGAGGGACATGACCGGAATCATGGCCTACAGGCGCCCCGACGGACGCATCGGAATCAGGAACTACGTCCTCGTGATCTCGATGGTCTCGTGCTCCAACACGGTCACGGAGCGGATCGCCCGGGCGACCGGAACGATCCCGATCGTCCACGAGCAGGGGTGCTGCGAATTCGAACACGACCACGCGAGGACGCGCCTCGCGCTCATATCCGCGGGACGGAACCCCAACGTCGGAGCCGTCCTTCTCGTCGGCCTCGGCTGCGAACAGACGAACATCGATAGCGTCCGAGCGGCCGTCGCGGAGACCGGAAAGCCCGTCGAGGCCATCCTGATCCAGCGCGAGGGCGGGTCTCCCGAGGCCGAACGGAAGGGCATCGGGATCGTCCGGAGGCTCAAGGGCGTCTGCGAATCGCAGGAACGCGTTCCGTGCCGGGTCGCGGACCTCGTCGTCGGCGTCCAGTGCGGCGGGTCCGACTGGACCACGGCGCTCTCGGCAAACCCCGTCATCGGCGCGATGACCGATCTCGTCGTCTCGAACGGAGGCAGCGTCCTCATGTCGGAAGTCGCGGGCTTCCCGGGAAGCGAGCACATCGTCGCGTCGCGCGCCGTGACTCACGACGTGGGATTGCGGGTACTCGACATGATCTCGGAACTCCGGGCTGAATACATCGAAACCTACGGGCAGAAAATCGAGGAGGTCAACCCGACTCCGGGCAACAAGGCCGGCGGAATCACGACACTCGTCGAAAAGTCGATGGGAAACATCAAGAAGATGGGAACGTCGCCGGTCCAGGGCGTTCTCAAGCTCGGCCAGACGATGCCCCATCCCGGCCTCTGGGTGATCGACAACCGCGCCCAGGGCCCCGATCCGTTCAACCTGACCGGTCTCGCGATGCAGGGAGCCGTCGTCACGGCTTTCAGCTCGGGACGCGGCTCTCCCGTCGGCAACGCGGTCATGCCGACGCTCAAGCTCACGGGAAACCCCGAGACGTTCCGGAAGCTCGGCAGCATCACGGACTTCAACGCGGGCGTCGTCATCGAGGGAGCGACGATCCCGCAGACCGGCGCGGCGCTCTACGATCTTCTCCTGGAAATCGCCGGAGGGAAGGAGACGAAATCCGAGATCAACGGAAACTTCGAGTACATCGTCCCGCGCGAGGCCGCGCGAAAGAAGCACGAAGGATGCCCCCTATCATAGACGGAACCGGACGACTCCCCCTTCGTCCCCGTCTTTCGGGAACGCCGTCTGTCCCCTCAGGTAGGGGATGGACGGCCTTTTTTGTCGATCGTCCGGTGATGACCGCAACATCGTGAAAAAAACATCATGATGTGCGACTCGCCGCTCCATAAACGGCATGTCGTACTGTATAATATATTCTCCGGACAAAAGCCGCGATCTGTCCGCCGTCTTCCGTCCGGAGCGCCCGAACGCGGCACGGAACACCGCACCATTCAGGGAGGTCGGACACCATAGTGCTGAAGCACGCGAACAGATCCACGCTCCATGACGACGTCATGGCCCAGATGATAGCGGCGATAAAGGAGAACCACTGGACTCCGGGGAGCCGGATCCCGGGGGAACAGTCGTTGGCCGCGACATTCGGCGTCAGCCGGACGTGCATCCGCGAGGTTCTGAAGGCGCTCGCGCATTCGGGGGTTCTCGAAGCCCATCCGGGACAGGGGACGTTCCTGTCGGAAAACGCGGACAGGATCCTGAACGGAACCCAGCTTGCCGTCACGATGTTTTCCGACTCCTCCTACACGGAACTCATGGAGATCCGGCAGCTTCTCGAAGGACAGGCGGCGTACTGGGCGACACAGAGGGCGACTCCCGCGGATCTCGACAGGCTCGAGTACATCCTGAGGGGGGAAGAGCGCGGCGAGTCTCTCAACGACATTCACGACGCGTTTCACAACGCGATCGTCGAAATCTCGGGAAACAGGCTTCTCGTCAAGCTTCTCGATTCGCTGCGCGGCGAGATCTGGGCGCAACGGAAGTTCCACTATTCGATCCTTCCCGACGAAGACAGGCGCGAGCACTGGAAAGTCCTCGAGGCCATGAGGTCGAAATCTCCGCAGAAGGCGTGGGAGGCCATGATCCACCACGTCAACTACTTCTGGAAAAAGCAGTACGAGGCGGAGAAGAACGCGTCCGTCAGGAAGGGCAGGACTCCGGAGGAATGAAACGATTCGGGCCGCGCTTCGCACAAGCGCGGCCCGAATCGTTTCAGGCAACGTCGCCGCCGAACTGGCCCTTGTGGCGGATATCCGGAATCGGACACGTTCCGGACGTCAGGACCATGAGCTGATCGCCCCCCTGAAGTTCCGTGCCTCCGTCCGGAATGATCTCGTGCCCTCCGCGCGTGATCGTGATCAGGAGGCACCCTTTCGGCAATCCCAGGTTCTTCACGAGGCGGCCCTCCATTGCGGAGAACGGTTCGACTACCATGTTGACGAGTATCGGATCGTCCGGATCGTCGTTCCGCGACGGGTCGCTCCTGCGCAGGTCCCGTTCGAGCAGCGCCTCGTAGATCGGCTTCGTGCCGAGGAAATCGGCGACGAAATACGCCGTCATCGCCGTGACGATCAGGGCGAAGAGGAGCGCGTGCGATCCGGTCATCTCGAGGATCAGCACGACGCCCGTGAGCGGCGACCGGACGACCGCCGCGAAAAGCGCCGCCATGCCGAGGACGCCGAACGCCTCCGGATGCGCCACGAGTCCCGGCACCCAGAGGTCGATCAGCTCGCCGAACAGCGCTCCGGTTACGGAACCGATCACGAGCAGCGGGGCGAAAATTCCTCCGGGAACCCCGGCGGCATACGAAAAAAGCGTGAGAAGGAATTTTGCCGCGAGAAGCGCCCCGAGAAACCCGAGAAGTCCCGTCGCGAACGGGACGGTCTTCAGGAGTTCGACGGCGCGCCCCTGGAGGATGATCTCCGCGATGTGCTGTCCGCCGCCGGTCGCGCTCGGAAAAATCAGGATAGCGATCCCGACGGCCGCACCGACGGCTCCCGCCTTGCCCCATCGCGGTCCGGGAATCCGCTGCATCGCGTTCATCGCGCCCGGGAGCGCGACGTTGAAGAGCGTCCCGAGCAGGCCGCAGAGAAGCCCGAGGAGCAGGAAGAGAGGAAGGTGGTTCAGCGGCGGAATGGAGATCCGTGTGATGTCGAACGAGGGAAACTGCCCGATGAAGGTTCGCGTGACCACGTCCGCCACGACGGTCGCCGCAAGGGCCGCACCATAGGTGTAGGGGGACATTTCGCGCTGCAGCTCCTCAATGACGAAGACGAATCCGGCGAGCGGCGCGTTGAACGCGGCCGCGAGCCCGGCTCCTGCGCCGGCGGCGACGAGCTGGGGACGGTATCGGGGAGGGACCCCGAGAAACTGCGAGACCGCATGTCCCGCGACCGCTCCCATCTGGACCGTCGGTCCTTCTCGTCCGAGTGAGAACCCCGCGCCGATCGCGAGCATGCCCCCCAGGAACTTGACGGGGATGATGCGTTTCTTGAGGGACCTGAGGCCGAGAAGGACTCCCTTGACGTGCGGGATGCCGCTTCCGGACGCTTCCGGCGCCCACGCTCCCGTGATCATGCGCGACGTCGCGCCGGCAACCGCGCAGAGCACCGGGACGATGACCCACCGGAAGGGGCTGCCTTCGAGCGCGCCGAGTAGCGCGAAACGCTGCGACTCGGCGAACGAAAGGCCGTACTGGAAGAGGACGCCGAGCGCGCCGGCCGCGAGGCCGACGACGAGCGCCCGGATCAGCTGCGACTGGCGCCGGCGCCGAGTGTGCGTCCAGAAGCGTATTCGTTTGTGGTCGACGGATCGGGGCATTTCTGTATCATCTCCGTACACGACGCTGTCCGGCCCGTCATGGCGCCGGACAGCGTCAGAATCGACAATTCCGGAAGAGGCCGGATCAGCGGTGGAGCAGGCTGTAGCGGCGCACGGGCCTCCCCTTCGGTCTGTATCCGTGGGAACTCATGACCTGACCGGAGCGGCACAGGTGTTCGAGGTAGCGCCATGCGGTCGGGCGGGACAGCCCGGCGCTTGCGGCGACCTCTTCGGCGGTCATGGACTCCCCCTGTTCCAGCGCGTCGAGGATGAGGTCCATCGTCTGACGAACGATATTCATCGGCAGCGCCGACGACGGGGCGCTCGCCGAACGGATGCCGCGCAGGTCGTCGACAGCGCTCTGGGAGACCTCCGCCGGAACCGTCGCCATAAAACGGCGATAGGCGACGACATTTTCGAGCGCATCACGGAGTCGTTCGAACGAAAACGGACGCAAGAGAAGATCGAACGCGCCGCTCTCGAAGGCGCGGATCGCGTCGTCGGCCCGCCTGCTCTCCGAGAGAAGAACCACGCTGCACGAGGGCGCGATCGAGTGCATGCGACGAAGCAGTTCCATGATGTCGAGCGTCGCAGGATGCTCGAGAAGGACGATCTCGGCGCTTTCGAGCGCGGAATCGGCGATGTCGGGAAGATCGCGATACTCCGCTGAGATCTCCATCCCCGCGACCGAGGTCACGAACTGACGCACCAGCGATGAAACCATCGGATCCCGTTCAATGAGCACGCATTCCATCACGCCACCTCCGAACATAACGCGTTTCGGTCTTTCCGGGCCGGAAACACAAGACCGGGTCTACTTAGCGACGAGTCCGCCGGAGGACTGCGCGAGGGTGAAGCGCGCGACGGCCTTCTGGAGCTCCTCGCCGAGCGCCACCATCTCCTGCGCCGACTCCGCGATCGACTGCGTCGCGCGGCTCTGTTCCGTCACCGACGCGTTGATCGCCTCCATCTGCTCCGCGATCTCCTGTCCCGACTTCGCGACGTGGTCCATCCCCGCCGTCATCTCCTGGCTCGACGCCGACTGCTCCTGCATCGTCGCCGCGATCGACTGCACGTTCTCCGTGATCACCGATACCTTCGCCACGACGTCGTCTATCGCCGCCTTCGTCTCCCGCGCGCGTTCCACGAGCTGCGCCACCTTCTCCGCCGATCCCTTCTGGTCCCGCGTCGCCGCGTCCGTCCGGTTCGAGATGTCGCCGATCAGCTTGCCCACTTCCGCAGCCGCCCTGTTGGAGTCTTCCGCGAGTTTCCTGACCTCTTCCGCCACGACCGCGAAGCCACGTCCCGCCTCTCCGGCCCTCGCGGCCTCGATCGCCGCGTTGAGCGCAAGCAGGTTCGTCTGGTCCGCTATCTGGGTGATCGTCGCCACGAAGCCGCTGATTCCCGATACCGTGTTCGCCAGCGCCGCTATCGCCGCTCCCACCTGGTCGCCCGATGTGCTGACCTGCGAGATCAGCTGCGCCATCTCGTCGACCGCGTCGCCTCCCTTTTCCGTCGCCTTCGCGATTTCCGCCGTCCGTTCGCTCGCCGCCGCCGCAGCCTTCGCCCCGGCCTGCGCCCCCGCCGAGACTTCCTCCACTCCCGCGTTGGCCTGCTGGACCGCCGCCGCAGAGTCCTGCGTGTTCCGCGCCGCGCGTCCCGCCATTTCGAGAACTTCCTTCGCGGACGCTTCCGACTGCTCCGACGCCGCCGAAAGGTCCTGCGCGCGGGAGAGCGTCCGCTGCGCAACGTCCAGGATCGACCTCACGGCTCCGTCCACGCTGCGGACCATCTCGTTGACGGCCTCGGCCACCTGACGGATCTCGACGATCGACGTGTCGACCGCGACTTCCTTCGAGAGGTCTCCCGTCTCGGCGATCTTCTTCGCCTGCCTCACCGCGTTCTCCAGCGGCTTCGAGAGGCTCCGCGCGAAGAAGATCATGATGACGACCGCCACCGCGAGGATGACCGCCGAGCCCGCGAATACCGCGTTGCGGATCTGCGATACCCCTTCGAGCGATTCGGCCTTCGACGACGCCATGCTGACGATGTAGCCGTTCTTCAGCGTCTCGAACGTCATCGTCTTCGAGACTCCCTCCCACACGTAGTCGTATCGTCCGCGCTTCTCCGCGAGCATTTTCTCCGCGAGTCCCTTGAACGCTCCGTTCTGGGCTTCGCGCATCGTCGGACCGTCGAATTTCTGCGTCGGATGCGCCATGTACCGCATGTCCTGGTTGAGCAGGAACGCGTAGCCGCTCTTGTAGATCTTCACGGCGGAGACCGCCTTCCGCACGAACGAGTAGTCGAACGTCATCCCGACAACGGCCATGATCGCCCCTTCCGAGTTCGTCACCGGGAGCGAGTAGTTCACGAGCTCCTTCCCCTCACGGACGTACGGGTCGCCCCAGAAGGCCCCCTTCGTGTCGAGGCACTTCCAGAACCAGTTCGTCACCGCGTTCTTCCGGTCCAGAAGCTCCTTCGACGTGTAGGGCGAGACGTCCGAGAACGTGAAGAATCCCTTTTCGAAATTGCGCGCGTACGTGATGACGTTCGGCTGGTCCTTCTTCGTGATCTCCGGGTTGAAGTAGACGTAGACGTCCGTGATCTCCGCGGCCTGGGTTCCGAGGTCCGAGATGAACTTCCCGTTCGCCGCGGCGAACTGCCCCACGAGGACGTCGAGAACGCCGACATTGGTCTCAGTGACGTTGATCCGCGTGCGTACGAGCGCGTTCATGGCCACGAGGATGCCGCTGAAGCGGTCGAAGGTATCGTTGAGCTGTTCGGCCGTGGCCTTCGCGAGCGCCCCCTCGTAGTCGGCGGCGGCGACGGTCATCTGCTCCGTGCTCACGCGGAGCGCGTAGAACGCCACGATCCCCGACGACGCGAGCAGCAGCACGAGCACGATCGCGAGTATTCTCGTTCCGAGTCTGTTCATCCGGTATCACCGCTCTTTCTTCGTATAATGATGAGATCAGGACAAAGAAACGCTGTTTCTTTCTTCTTCATGCTTCATTCTACGACGAAACGGGTAAATTACAACGAACTGCATCCGGCGGCGAATCCATTCCGAATGTGGACGTCAGTTCCCCGCGAGCCGCCGGCGAAACTCGGCGAAAAGCTCCACGATCCGGAACTGTTCGTCGGGCGGCAGCGGCGCGAACTCGACCCCCGTCACGCACGTGTTTCCGTACCGTTCGTAGATCCGGAGCATATGTCCCGGCAGAACGAGATAGGATCCCTTCATCATGAAGCGAAAGGCGCATTCCATCCATTCGAAGCCCGTGCCGTCGGCGGGATCCGCCCATGACGGGGGAATGAAGCGGATCTTCATCCCCGCGACGCTGAGATCGAGGACATCGGCAGAGACGGCGCGCCTGAGGGGATCCCATATGCCGTCGAACGCAGGGTCCAGAATCTGGAATTCAGTGTTCAGGCGGCATTCCGCCCTGAAGAAACGCCGCTTGTCCGGCCCGCGATAGTTGTCCGGCTTCATGAAGTCTCCCCTTTCCCGCAACCATCACTATTCTATACGATGACGGGACAAAATAGACTCAATAGACAAAAGAAAAAAACGGGTTTTTTGTGTTTCGGAAGCACAAAAGGCCCCCGCAGATATCCACAGGGGCCCTTTCCGAAAAAAATCGTTTCCTGTGTCGGCGTATCGGGTCTACTTAGCGACGAGTCCGCCGGAGGACTGCGCGAGGGTGAAGCGCGCGACGGCCTTCTGGAGCTCCTCGCCGAGCGCCACCATCTCCTGCGCCGACTCCGCGATCGACTGCGTCGCGCGGCTCTGTTCCGTCACCGACGCGTTGATCGCCTCCATCTGCTCCGCGATCTCCTGTCCCGACTTCGCGACGTGGTCCATCCCCGCCGTCATCTCCTGGCTCGACGCCGACTGCTCCTGCATCGTCGCCGCGATCGACTGCACGTTCTCCGTGATCACCGATACCTTCGCCACGACGTCGTCTATCGCCGCCTTCGTCTCCCGCGCGCGTTCCACGAGCTGCGCCACCTTCTCCGCCGATCCCTTCTGGTCCCGCGTCGCCGCGTCCGTCCGGTTCGAGATGTCGCCGATCAGCTTGCCCACTTCCGCAGCCGCCCTGTTGGAGTCTTCCGCGAGTTTCCTGACCTCTTCCGCCACGACCGCGAAGCCACGTCCCGCCTCTCCGGCCCTCGCGGCCTCGATCGCCGCGTTGAGCGCAAGCAGGTTCGTCTGGTCCGCTATCTGGGTGATCGTCGCCACGAAGCCGCTGATTCCCGATACCGTGTTCGCCAGCGCCGCTATCGCCGCTCCCACCTGGTCGCCCGATGTGCTGACCTGCGAGATCAGCTGCGCCATCTCGTCGACCGCGTCGCCTCCCTTTTCCGTCGCCTTCGCGATTTCCGCCGTCCGTTCGCTCGCCGCCGCCGCAGCCTTCGCCCCGGCCTGCGCCCCCGCCGAGACTTCCTCCACTCCCGCGTTGGCCTGCTGGACCGCCGCCGCAGAGTCCTGCGTGTTCCGCGCCGCGCGTCCCGCCATTTCGAGAACTTCCTTCGCGGACGCTTCCGACTGCTCCGACGCCGCCGAAAGGTCCTGCGCGCGGGAGAGCGTCCGCTGCGCAACGTCCAGGATCGACCTCACGGCTCCGTCCACGCTGCGGACCATCTCGTTGACGGCCTCGGCCACCTGACGGATCTCGACGATCGACGTGTCGACCGCGACTTCCTTCGAGAGGTCTCCCGTCTCGGCGATCTTCTTCGCCTGCCTCACCGCGTTCTCCAGCGGCTTCGAGAGGCTCCGCGCGAAGAAGATCATGATGACGACCGCCACCGCGAGGATGACCGCCGAGCCCGCGAATACCGCGTTGCGGATCTGCGATACCCCTTCGAGCGATTCGGCCTTCGACGACGCCATGCTGACGATGTAGCCGTTCTTCAGCGTCTCGAACGTCATCGTCTTCGAGACTCCCTCCCACACGTAGTCGTATCGTCCGCGCTTCTCCGCGAGCATTTTCTCCGCGAGTCCCTTGAACGCTCCGTTCTGGGCTTCGCGCATCGTCGGACCGTCGAATTTCTGCGTCGGATGCGCCATGTACCGCATGTCCTGGTTGAGCAGGAACGCGTAGCCGCTCTTGTAGATCTTCACGGCGGAGACCGCCTTCCGCACGAACGAGTAGTCGAACGTCATCCCGACAACGGCCATGATCGCCCCTTCCGAGTTCGTCACCGGGAGCGAGTAGTTCACGAGCTCCTTCCCCTCACGGACGTACGGGTCGCCCCAGAAGGCCCCCTTCGTGTCGAGGCACTTCCAGAACCAGTTCGTCACCGCGTTCTTCCGGTCCAGAAGCTCCTTCGACGTGTAGGGCGAGACGTCCGAGAACGTGAAGAATCCCTTTTCGAAATTGCGCGCGTACGTGATGACGTTCGGCTGGTCCTTCTTCGTGATCTCCGGGTTGAAGTAGACGTAGACGTCCGTGATCTCCGCGGCCTGGGTTCCGAGGTCCGAGATGAACTTCCCGTTCGCCGCGGCGAACTGCCCCACGAGGACGTCGAGAACGCCGACATTGGTCTCAGTGACGTTGATCCGCGTGCGTACGAGCGCGTTCATGGCCACGAGGATGCCGCTGAAGCGGTCGAAGGTATCGTTGAGCTGTTCGGCCGTGGCCTTCGCGAGCGCCCCCTCGTAGTCGGCGGCGGCGACGGTCATCTGCTCCGTGCTCACGCGGAGCGCGTAGAACGCCACGATCCCCGACGACGCGAGCAGCAACACGAGCACGATCGCGAGTATTCTCGTTCCGAGTTTGTTCATGCGCTATCACCGTTCTTCCCTGAAATGTATGATGTCTGGGGCAATTTTCCCCTCAAGAGCATTCTACGACGACGGGGATAAAAGACAAGCTTGAAAAAAATGAACCGATACGTATCCGGTCGGAGATCTGGCGCCATCGCACGACTTGCGCTACCATACATACAATGATGGGGAAGGAGTGAACGGACATGCGGGACCTCTACGAGAGAGTCGAATTCATCCTGAACGGGGGAGCGCTGAATCTCCTGTCGGATGTCCTGGCCGCGGAGGTATCCTCGGCTTTGATCGTCCAGCCCGAAGGC
The DNA here is from genome assembly GCA_937957815.1 of uncultured Synergistales bacterium. GTDB lineage: Bacteria > Synergistota > Synergistia > Synergistales > Aminobacteriaceae > CALFXN01. The sequence goes on along the minus strand of CALFXN010000088.1, from coordinate 3,764 downwards.
GAGGATCTCGTCATTCTGGACGGCATCGGAACCACGACGTCGAGCCTGCATATGCGCCGTCTCTCCGGGCAGCTTCAGGAGCTCTTCCCGCCCCGTTCCGCCGCCGAGACGGGAGCGCGCGTCGATCTCGCCCGGAGCGAAGGGATGTGGCCCTGCGTCGTCCGGCTGAGCGGCATCGACTGGAAGCTGTTCGTCCTTCTCGGCCAGGACCCCTCGGAGAACCTTCTCGAGCAGCTCAGGCCCGCGGCGGCGCTCGTTGGGCTCTGGCAGGATTCGCTCCGGCGGAACCGCGTCGAGGAACGCCTCTCCCGGCTCGCCTACATGATCCTCGCCACGAAGAGCACGCTCGCTTCCGTTTTCGAGCCCATGCCGATCGACTACTTCATCGCGTTCCTCTCGGACGTCCTCCGCGAAAGCCTCTTCCCATCCCGGATCGCCGTGCTTCTCGACGACGGCGCGGCGTTTTCGGCGAAGGAAGGGGACGGAACTCCCGCGATCGAACGCGTCGGCCTCTTCCGCGATCCGATCCTCTCGCCGGTTCCGGTACGCATCGACGTGGCCCACAGGGATCTCCTCGGGGAGCGGAACTCGGATCTTCTCTCGAAGGACTACTCGGTGCTCCTCCCGATTCCCGGGTGCAAGAACCGCGTGTACTGTCTTCTCGCGTGGGAGCGCGAGGTCACGGAGGAGGACATGAACTTCCTCGAGCTGCTCGGGAACGTCTCGGCGAAGGCCCTGTCGCTCTCGTGCCTCTCGGGCGAACGCGAGGCCGCGTTCGCCGAGGTCTCGCGGAAGGCGTTCGGGCTCGAAAGCCTCCACCAGGCGACGCTCCGGATGATGGAGGAACACGGCAAGGAGTCGCTCTTCCTGTTGATTCTCGAGATCTTCGCCGAGATGTCGCAGGCGCGGACCGTCCATCTCGTGATCTGGCAGCCCCGCGCGGGCGGATACGTGCGCTTCGCGAAGCGCGAGGACGGCCGAACGGTCGCCGTCGGCGTCCCGCAGGCGTTTCCGGTCCTGCTCGCCGAAGACCGCGAAACGCCCCCGTCGCTGCCCGCGCCGCTCGCGGACGACTACTTCAGGAGCCTTGGGGTCCGCGGACTTGCGGATGTTCCGGACAAAGACTCGATGGAATATTTCTTTCTCTTCTGGGATCAGGGAAGACTTCTGGGGTATGCGGCGGTTTCGGACGCGGTGACGGGGACCGAATTCGGCGACGTGACGCTTCTCGAGACGCTGAGCGTCGCGGCGGCCACGGCGCTCAGGAGTCGTTCGTACGAAGAGCCGTCTCTCGCTGCGGGCAAGATTCTCGACGTCGAAAGGGTCGTTTCGGGCGAGATCGACCGAGCGTACGCGGACGTTCTCGAGACGGGAAGCGACTGCACGATCCTGGAATGCGCGGGGCGCCCGGTCCTGTCGGACGCGCAGCAGAACGCCGCGCGCCTCGTCGTGGTCGGAACGGATACGACGCAATGCGTTCTCTCCGGTTCCTGGGAACGCGAACTGCGCGCGATCTTTCCCCCCGAGGCCGGATGGCGGAGGGGCACAGACACCTAGACCGTCTTCGTTTTCCGGATCGATTCGGAGAAGATACGGTCGAGATCCGCGTTGCGCTCGCGGAAGAACGCGAGCGCCTTCGGACTGAAGTGGCCGGGCATCGTTCTGCCGTCGCCCTCGATGACGATCCGGCAGGCTTCTCCGTGAGTCATCCCCTGCTTGTAGGCCCTCGGAGATCGCAACGCGTCGTAGATGTCGGCGAGCGCGACGATCTGCCCCTCCCATGGAATCTCCTCGCCGCGAAGCCCCAACGGATATCCCGAACCGTCCCATTTTTCGTGGTGCGTCATGCAGATCCTGCGCGCCATATCGAGCCAGCTGGCGTCGCCGAGAAGTTCCCTGCCCCACTCGGGGTGCCTCCTGACGACATCCATCTCTTCGGCCGTGAGCGGCCCCGGTTTGGCGAGAATTTCGACGGGAACCCGAAGCTTGCCGAGGTCGTGAAGCCTCGCGAAAACGAAGATATTTTCCTGCTCGTCCTTGGTCCGGCCGAACCACGCCGCCGCGAGCCGCGAATAGGCGCCGATGCGGTCGGTGTGCTCCGCGGTCTCGTAGTGGTGGATTCCCGTGACGGACTGGAGTTTTTCTGCCAGGTAGCGGTACGAGTCGAGAATCTCGCGGTGGAAGTACTCGGCGCCGATGAGGCCCGCGAGGGCCGACGCGACGGGGTGCAGCGTCTGCAGGAGTTCTTCGTTGCGCGGCGTCCTGCGGTCGAAGGCCAGCTCGAGGACTCCGATGACCTTCCCGATTTCCGAAAGCGGCAGTTCGACCTCGGACTGGACCGCCTGATTGACGGGGAAATATTCGGGATCGCGATCGACGCGTTCGACCCATGCCGGCAACCCCGTCCTCGCGACGCGCCCGACGACCGTCCCGTCGAGCGGCGCGGTCGGCGAAACCATCTGGTTGCGGTATCCCGCCGTCGCGAGGCTGATCGCGACATCGCCGTCGATGCGCGCGATCAGGACGCCGAACGCGCCCGTCACCTGCCGGATCGTCTCCGCGATGGAGTGGAGCTTGTCTTCGAACTCGCCGGGGCTCGAAATCGCGACGGCCACTTCGAGCGTACGCGACCAGATATCCTCGCGCCTGCGAAGGGCTTCGTTCGCATGGATCAGCTCGTCGTTCATGGCCATGGTCTCTTCGGTGAGCGCCGATATTTCTTCCTGCTGTCCGGAGATCGCGTTCAGCGCGGATTCGAGCCCTCCGAGGAACGAGGAAAGTTCCGAGATTCCCGTCCGGCGCTTCTGTTCGACGACGGACTGGTGCAGCATCGTGAGCGAGAGCGCGGCTTCCGCGAGATCACGCTTCGGCGAGAACTGCAACGCGATCTTCTCGGACGTCTTTTGCAGTCCGGTGAATGCCTTCGAGATTCCCATCGCTGTCGGGATGATCACGAGCAGGACGAGGAAAAGCGCCATCAGTCCGCCCCCCATGTGCAGGAAAGCGACATCGCGGGCGAGCGAGAGAAGCTCGCGTTCCGGAAAAAGAAGACCGAACGAAAGACGTTCCGTCGATCCCGGGAATTTCCCGCACGGATGGAAGAAAAGCCGCCATCGCTGCCCCCGGAACGGCACATCCGCGCTTCCGGAGGTTCCGTCGAGCATGCGTTCTCCCGCGAGCCGGAAGTCTTTTTCGGCGAAATCCCGGTCGAGGATGTTCGTGGACAGCACGAGTTCCGGATACGGAGCGGCGAGGATCGTCCCGTCGCCGCCGATCAGGATGCCGAAGCCCGATCCGAAGACGCGCCGCGGCGAAACGAGCGTCTGAAGGCGCTGCATGTCGACGTCGATTCCAGCGACGCCGAGCAGCGCGCCATCGGCGGAACGGACTGGGGTCGTGACGGAGAGAACGTTTTTTCTGGTGATCAGGTCGAGATAGGGCTTCGTAACCACGGTACGCCCCGAGTCGGCGGCCTGGCGGTACCACGGACGCTTCCTGCAGTCGTAGCCTTCGGGTTCGCGCCAGCGGGACCCGTCCGCGAACGAGCCGTCCGACTCGAGTCCGGCAAAGATGTCCTGAATTCCGGCGCCGATATGCCGTTCGAGGAACGAGGACATCAGAGCCTCGACGTGATCGTCGCGTCGCATCGTGAGGGCCGGCTCCGCCAGATGAAACGATGTCGCGACCGCGACGTTCTCCGTGAGAACCCGGAGCTTTTCGAAGTACTCGGTGATCGCGTCGGCGCCGTCGCGCGCCGACGCGAG
>CALFXN010000087.1 GCA_937957815.1 uncultured Synergistales bacterium | reverse complement strand
GACCACCGAGATCTACACTCTTTCCCTACACGACGCTCTTCCGATCTCGCAACGGCTGGGCCGAAGAGAACCAGGAAAACGAGGAGGGGATCCGCTGCGTCGGAGCCGCCGTCCGTTCTCTGGACGGGACTCCCGCTGGAGCCGTGAGTATTACCGCTCCGGCGTACCGTCTCGGCGATGATCGCGCGAAGACCCTCGGAGATCGTGTCCGGACGGTCGCGGAGGGAATTTCGAGGGAGCTGGGGTTTCGCCGCTGAGAGCGCCCGTGCGGTGTCCGAAGGCGCGGACGAAAGGATTCCGGCGACTCCGGATTGAGAAAACAATCCAGACAAAGTACAATAGGCGCACTCGGGTTCCTCGTTTTCGGACGTTTCTGAACCGAAGGCGGAAAGGGCGGAAACGGAACGGGTGAATGAAACGCATTCCATCTGAGAGGGTACGAAGGGAGTGTTTGCGAATGAAACAAATTCCTGTCCGGATTCTGATTGCGTTGGTCATCGCTGGGAGCGTATGCGCCGGAACCGTGACGTCTGCGGTTGCGGCGACGGATCTGCCGCCGCTGCCTCCGGTTGAGAAACCGTCCGATCCGGCGAAGGACGCTGCGCAGCAGCCCGGGGTGACTTCCGATGCGGCGAAGGAACCTCTTCCCGCCGTTGACGAAGCCGCGAAGAATGACGCGGCGATGCAGGCGGCGCAGGACCTTCCAGTCATCGACGACAGCGCGCTTCCCGTCGAACGCGCGATGGACGGCTACACGATCGACGTCTCCCAGATAAAGCAGTCCGAGATGGTGAAGGGGGAGCTCGTCGAAGAGGGGAAGAACGCGCGGATCAACTGGACTTCGGAATATATCGAGGCGACGGGGCAGGCGGTTCCTCCCACGGGAAAGGAAGGAACGGGGCAGGGAAAGCTCCTTGCCCGCCGGGGCGCGACGCTCGACCTTCAGCGGAACCTGCTCGAGTTCATCAAGGGCGTGCAACTCTCGTCCGAGACGAAGATGGACGACTTCATGGTCGCGAACGACACTGTCCGGACGCAGGTCCAGGGGTTGATCAAGAACGTCGAGATCACGGACGCGAAGTTCGACGGAGAGATCTTCACGGTCACGGGACGCATCAAGCTCGATAAGGTCCGGCAGTCGGTGGTTCCGTATCTGCCGAAGTCCACGGGCGACGAAAAGCCCGGCAAATCCTCCGGCAGGTACGCCTATACCGGCGTGATCCTCGACTGCCGTGGCCTGCCGCTGATCCCCGCGGTGACGTTCCGCGTCCTCGATCAGCGCGGCAAAGTCGTCTACGGCCCGGGCATCGCCGAGGACGAAGTCCTCCTGAACTCCGGCCAGTGCGAGTATCACACGAACATGGAATGGGCCAAGGGGAGCGCGAAGGTCGCCGACAGGCCGCTCATCGTGAAGCCCGTCAAGCTGGTGGGACCGAACAACGTCGACATCGTCGTCACGAACGCCGCGGCGGACAAGATGCGACACAGCAAGATGAACTTCCTGGCCAAGTGCCGGGTGCTCGTGGTCAAGAGGTGAGCGGCGTGAACCGCCGGGGGCTGTGGCCGGTTCTCCCGCTCGCGGCGATCTTCCTGCTTCTCGGGGGGCTCTCCCCGGTCGCGGAGGCCGCGAAGGGAAAACCGGCCGCGACGGGAAACGCCGCCTCTTCGGGCGGGGACGCGATCGAGGTCGAGGCGTACGGCGAAGGGGCGATCCTGAACGGCGACACGACCCGCGCGCGCGACGAGGCGAAGCGTTCGGTCTATCGGGACGCCGTCGAGAAGGGTATCGGGGCGTACGTCGAAAGCGTCTCCGAAATGAAGGAGTTTCAGGTCGTCAAAGACCGGGTCTTCTCGCAGGCCAGGGGAATCGTGAAGGATCTCAAGGTCACGAAGGAGGAAGTCGGCTCGGACGACATCCTCAGACTCCATGCGAAGTGCACGGTATCCGTCGCCGCTCTTGACGGAGTGCTCGGACCGGCGGTCATCGACGCGCTCGGCAACCCGAGGGTCATGATCGTCGTCGACGAGGCCATAGACGGCCAGAAGCCCTTCCTTTCCACGGTCGAGGGGACCACGCTCGCGCTCTTCCAGAAGGCCGGGTATCTCATGGTCGATCAGGAACAGGCGAAGTCGCTTCACAAGTCCGAATGGGACATGGCGGAACGGACCGGTGACATGGACCGGCTCAAGGAACTCGCGAAGACGTTCCAGGCCGACGTGATCATCCACGCGAAGGCACAGTCCGTGACGTATACGACGCAGCACGCGGCGGGACAGAAGCTCTGGGGCGTCCGGAGCCAGTTGCAGCTCAAGGCCGTCATCACCCAGACGGGGTACGTTCTCGGGAGCGAGATTCCCGAAGTGAAGCAGATCGGGGTGTCCGCGCAGGACGGAGCCGTCAAGGGACTCAAGATCGCGGCGGAAAAGGCGTCCTCGGGGCTCGTCAACAAGGTGGCCTACTCGCTCGTGAGCGGGAGCGCCGGAGGGGTGACGGGACGCGTCGTGAAGCTGTTCGCCGACGGCGTTTCGTTCGCCGATGCGCGCAGGCTCAAGAGCGCGCTCGAAGAGACGAAGGGCGTGACGGCTGTCTATCAGCGTTCGTTCCGGAACAACAAACTGGAACTCGACGTCAACACGGAAGGCAACGCCGAGGATCTCGCCGTCCGGCTCGAGGAACTCGGAATGTCGGTGACGGGGGTGACCGCCGGAACGATCGAGGCGACGCCCGGCGCCTCCGGGGCGAAGACGACGCCATGAGCGCCTGGGCGCGTTTCCGGAGAAACCTCCGTCGCGCGATTGTCGTGTCCGGAGCGGTGCTTTTCGCGGCGCTCGTACCGGCCGGAATCGCCTCGGCGACATCCCTGAGCGAAATGGAGATCCGGACGATCTGGCGAAACAACGGCGCGGTCGAAGGCGTCCAGGAATTCTCCTTCGGGACGATCGACTGGAACGGACGCGCCGTGACCGTCCGGGGACGCGCTCCCGTACCGGCGGACCCTTCTCCGGCGCAGAAGCTGCTCGCGAGAAGGGCCGCCGTGACGGATCTCTACCGCAGAACGCTCGGGCTGCTCTACGAGGTGAAATACGGACTGCCGCGTCGCGTCGAGTCGATATCCCTCGAGGGGTGGGTGCATCCCGGGAAGTTCGCCGCCGAAGGAATCGAGGACGGGCACTATGTGGTCGAAGCGGTCATGCCGCTCAGACGGCTCCTCGAAGACTGCGTGGTCTTCGGGAAATAGATCGGGTTCGCTGCGAGGAGGCGAGTAAGGATGAAAGGGAAACGGATGGTCTGCGTTTTTGCGCTGCTGGCGCTCGCGTGTTCGGCGTTTGCGGCGTACGCTGAGGTTCAGCTCTTCGTATCCAAGAACACGGTCAAGGTGTACGACCCGGAACTGAAGAACTACTCGGTGCTCAACGACTTCAACGCGAACGGATGGAAGACCCATAACTATCTCGCGCTCGTCTGGGATGCGAACGGCGTGTTGGCATACGACATCCGGACGCACGAATGGCTTCCGCTCCAGGGGTTCATCGCCGTGAACACCGTGATGTCGGACAACTACGCGATGGTGTGGGAGACGAGCCGCGTGGCAATCTTCGACGCGAAGGCGCGGAAGTGGATCGTGAGTCCGGAACCGATCACGGACGTGAAGTCGCCGCTCATATCGCGCGGCATGGGAGCGATGCTCACTGAGGCGGAATTCGTGGTCTTCGATCCGGTGCTTCACGAGTGGAAGTCCATCGAGACGGAGCGGGCGGGATCGGGCGAGAAGTTCGCCTGGGACGCGGTCCTCGGCGACAGACTCGCGATCTGCTGGGATGACGCGAAGGTCATCCTCTACGACACGACGCTCCACCAGTGGCAGCAGAAGGAAATCGCGAAGGTCCAGGCTGCCCTGATGGACGAGTACAGCGTGAAGGTCTTCACCGCCGGCGAGGTCCATACATACGACGCAATGAAGCATCGCTGGTCCGTGAAGGAACGTCAGTGAGGGGAGACCGTGGTGTGAATCGGAGTCGCGTCCTTCCGGTCCTGCTCCTCTCCGCCCTGTTCGCTTTTTCCTTTGCGGGAGCCGCGTTCGGGTGAGGCTGTGAGGGAGGAGCCGGGAGCTCCGGGGAGGGCGGCGGGAATGTCGCGGAATACGGCAAGACGATCGAAAGTGCGATGCGCGACTATCTGTCGGCGCGATACGATGCGGCCGTGAAGGCCGTCGCGCAGCTGAAAGGCTCTTCGGATAAAAGGGTAGCGTGCCAGGCGTCGTTTATCGTCGGCGCGTCGCGCCTTCGCGCGGGAGATGACGCCGAAGCCCGCAAGGAACTGTTCTGGACGCTCGGAAAGTGCTACAACACGACGCTTCCCATAGAGGGAGACGCGGTACGGCTCCGTGTCCTCGCGGCGGGGCTGATCGCGGAGCGGGCGGCCATCGCCGGCAGGCTCGGGGACATCGACGAACTCGAACGCGTCATGAAGCTCGATCTTCCATCGGACCGGATGAACGTCTACGGCGCGTCCGGAACGACAGTCGAGGGCAGCGTCAAGGTCCGGGACTACCTCGACCTTCAGCGGGCGAGAATCCTCGTCGCGAAGGGACAAGTGCCGGACGCGGCGCCTCTTCTCGACCGTCTCGACTGGTCGACGGGAAAGGTACCCTGGAAGGGCGCCGTCGTCGCGCTCCGCGACGCGGTTGCAGATCTCAGGAAAGCCGCGGGGCTGTAGCGTCCCGCAATGCCGATGCGAAAAAGGCGGCCGGGTCCTCTCGGGAGGGAACCGGCCGCCTTTTTCGCATTTCGCGGGTTTACCTGCCGATATTGCGGCGTTCGTAGATCATCCGGACGATCAGCGTGTCGGACCAGTCTATGCCGGGATGCAGGAGCATGTCACCGATGATCACCAGTGCGATGCATCCGATAATGGCAACGAGGACGAGAAGTATCTGCCTGAAGAGATTCGGTCGGTCGTCGTAGGTGTGTTTCCACGGCTTGTACGGCCGGTACGGTCCCTGCATCCGGATACACCCTCCTTCTCGTGTGTCTGGTCTGAACCGTCACACGTCCAGATTCCTGACCTCGTGGGCGTGTGTTTCGATAAACTCCCGCCGCGGTTCCACCTTGTCTCCCATGAGAATGCCGAAATACTCGTCCGCGAGCATCGCGTCGTCGATCTCGACCCTCCGGAGGACGCGGTTCTGTGGATCCATCGTCGTTTCCCAGAGCTGCTCCGGGTTCATTTCGCCCAATCCTTTGTAGCGCTGGACGGAAATCTTCGACGGATCCGCCTGTCCGTCTATGATACGACGTAATTCCCTTTCCGAATAGCAATACGTGACGTTTTTTCCTTTTTGCACGCGAAAGAGCGGCGGCTGGGCCAGATAGAGATGCCCGGCCTCGACGAGTTCCTTCATGTACCGGTAGAAGAAGGTGAGAAGAAGCGTGCTGATATGTGCGCCATCGACGTCGGCGTCCGTCATGATGATGATCTTGCCGTAGCGGAGCCGCATCGGGTCGAAGTCGTCCCCGATGCCGCACCCGAGCGTCTGGATGATTGTGCGGATCTCGTTGTTGCTGAGCACCTTGTCGAGTCGGGACTTTTCGACGTTCAGGATCTTTCCGCGAAGCGGCAGGATCGCCTGGAATGATCTGTCACGTCCCTGCTTCGCGCTGCCGCCGGCGGAGTCTCCCTCGACGATGTAGACCTCGCTCACACCGGTGTCCCTGCTCGAACAGTCGGCGAGCTTTCCCGGCAGGCTGAACCCCGACATCGCGCTCTTCCTGACAAGTTCACGCGCCTTTTTCGCGGCCTCCCGGGCCTGTCGCGTGCGAAGCGCCTTTTCGACAACCGGGCGGACGACCTCCGGGTGTTCCTCGAAGAACGCCGCGAGCCCCTCGTAGATGATCGAGTCGGCGATGCCCTTGACGTCGCTGTTGCCGAGCTTCGTTTTCGTCTGTCCCTCGAACTGCGGGTTCCGGAGCTTCCGAGATGACGCAGGTGAGTCCCTCCTTGAGGTCGTCTCCCGAAAAGTTTTCGTCCTTGTCCTTCAGGAGCTTGCTCTTGCGGGCGGCGTCGTTGACCGCGCGCGTCAAGGCCGTCCGGAGGCCGGAAACGTGAGTGCCGCCCTCGAGCGTGTGAATCATGTTCGCGAAAGCGAAGATGCGTTCGATGTAGGTGTCGTTGTACTGGAGACCGAGGTCGACCTCGACGTCGTCGCGTTCTCCCGAGATGACGACGGGTTCGGGGAAGATCGGGTCTTTGTCGCGGTTGAGGTATTCGACGAATGACCGGATGCCCCCCTCGTAGTGGAATTCCCACGATCGCCCGGTACGTTCGTCGAGGAGCGTGATCGCGAGGCCGGGGTTCAGGAAGGCGATTTCGCGGAATCGTCCGCCGAGAATGTCGACAGAGAAATCCACGTCCTCGAAGATCTCGGCGTCCGGTTTGAAGCGTACGGTCGTTCCGCGTTTCGTCGTCGGCGTTCCCTCCGAGAGGTCCGTGACGGGCTTGCCGCGTTCGTAGCGCTGGGACTTGCAGAGATCGCCGAGACAGACCGTCACTTCGAGCCACTCCGAGAGGGCGTTCACGACGGAAACGCCGACGCCGTGGAGGCCGCCGCTGACCTTGTAGGCGCCGCCGTCGAACTTTCCTCCCGCGTGAAGGACGGTGAGGGCGACTTCAACCGCAGGACGTCCGTTCGAGGGGTGCGGGTCGGTCGGAATTCCGCGGCCGTTGTCTTCGACGGAGACGCTCCCGTCGGAATGGACGACGACGCCGATCCGGTCGCAGAATCCCGCGATGGCCTCGTCGACGGAATTGTCGACGACTTCGTAGACGAGGTGATGGAGTCCCCTGGATCCCGTATCGCCGATGTACATTCCCGGCCGGCGCCGGACGGCCTCGAGTCCCTCGAGAACCTGAATGTTTTGCGCGGTGTATTCAGCCGCAGAAGTGTTCAATGTCGCATTCCTCCCTGTCACGCCCCGTCGCCGGGGAAGTGCGTCGTTGCAGCAATGTCGGCATTCCGTCTTGCTTCCGACATCAAAGAGTTGTATCTTCTAGCGAGTGTCTCCGGTTTGAACCCCGTGGCCATTACGGTGCCGTCCCGGAGGAAGATTGCGGTTTCGTCGCCGACCCGAACGAGACACACTACACGGTCGAGGGAAACGGCTCCCTGACCTTCGAGTGGAATAAACACGGGCTCACATCCTTCTTCACGTCCGTAACCAAACTATTATATCAAACGTGCGCCGAGGAGGAACCCGAGATGAAGCTGAGAAAGTTCAACGCCCGGAGAATGGTCGTATCGATCATCGTCGGCATCCGCGACGAATGGAAGACTTTCGTCGCGGTGACGGCTGGAAACGCCATCAATGCCATCGCGGTCGTTTTTTTCGTTCTGCCCTACCGATTTCCCGATCTTGGCGTATCGGGGCTCGCCGTACTCTCGAACTACGTTTTCAACATATCCCCCGCATGGGTGCTCCTTGCGGGGAATGCCGTCCTGATGGCATGGGCCTGGAAGGAGCTGTCGCCGCGCTTCGTGATCTGGACGGCCTATTCCGTCATCCTGACGGCATTCCTGCTCAAAGTTTTCGAGTTCATTCCGCTGCCCGATCTCTCGGACAGGTTTCTCGCGGCCGTTGCGTCGGGGGTGCTCCACGGCGTCGGCGGAGGCATCATTTTCAGGGTCGGGGCATCGTCGGGCGGGCTCGACATCCCGGCCGTGGCGCTGCGCCGCCGCTACGGGATCGAACTCGGACAGTTCAGCATCTACGTCAACCTGTTCATCCTGCTGCTGTCGCTGTTCATCGTCGGCTTCGACGCGGTCGTCTACGGAATCGTCGGGCTGTACGTCTACGGGATCGTCGTCGACAACATCATGAGATCCTTCGACCGCCGCAAGCAGGTCCTGATCGTCTCGGCCGCGCCGCGGCAGATCGCCGACTTCATCACGCACTCCGTCGGACGCGGGGTCACGATCCTGCGCGGCGAGGGCGGCTACACCGGCGAGGAGCGGCAGTTGCTCCTGAGCTTCCTCGAACCGCGCCAGGTCATCTTCCTCAAGAAATACCTCGCGTCGGCGGACCCGAAGGCGTTCATGGCGATCAGCGACGCTTCGGAGGTCCTCGGCAAGGGGTTCAAGAACTGGAAGGCGCTCTAGCGAAACGCGTCTGAAAGTCCGTTGGGGGGCGCGAGTCGTTTCCGGGCCGCGAATTCGGCGCACGATCCGGCGAATGGGCATGTTCCGCACGGAAGCGGTTCCGGAGGAACGAACGGTCCTTCGGCGCCGCGTCGTGCCGCGTCTTGCAGGTCGGCTTCGATCTCCCCGGGCGACGGCTGCGCGACGGGCGCACCGAGGTGCCCTTCGGCGATGTGGTAGAGCCGGAGGTCCGTCTTCCGTCCCGGAAAGAGTCTCGAGAGCGCCGCGCCGTAGAACAGCAGCTGCCGGTCGTAGAGGACGGGCGGCGTGTTCGCGATTTTCGTGAGCTTGTAGTCGACCACGCGGAGCGTGTCGCCGTCGAAAAACCATAGGTCGACGGCTCCCGTCAGCAAGAGATCGTCGCCGAGCGCGACGCGGAAGGGCATCTCCCGGTGGAGTTCGTTCCTCGCCGCGCGTTCGGCCAGCTCCCTTCCGAACTCCGAAGAGGCCAGTTCCCGCATGTGACGTTCGATCCCGTCGCGGACCGCCTGCCGTTCCATGACGGATCGCAGCGCGACCGGAACGTCGGGGGCCGCCGGATCGAGAAGTGCCGGAAGGCTCTCGGCCCGAAAATCCCATCGTTCGAGGACTCTGTGGGCGAACGTTCCCGCATCGGCTCCGCTTCCGCGTTCCGATACGTCCCGCTCCGTCCCCTCGACCGGATACTCCCAGTCGAGATCCATCCCCTGCCGGTAGCGCATCCGGTATGCCGCCGGGCAGAACCGGATGAGCGCGTACGCCGTCGCGCCGAGCCGGATGAGCGGATGACCCCACGGGGGGGGCGGTGGAACGTCCCGTCCCGGAATCGCGTCCGCGGGCGTTCGTCCGGAAAGTTCCGGGACCGGATCGGGCAGAGTCTCTTCGGCCGGGGCTTCGACCATCGAGAGCCACGAATCCTTCGACGGCTCTTTCCCGCACGTCGCGCGCAGCAGCAGGGAGTCTCTGGCGCGCGTGCACGCGACGTAGAACAGGCGGGCGGACTCCTCGCGCTCATCGTCGGATTCGAGGAATTTGTGAATCGGGCCGGAAAGCGGGCGTGCGTATCGCGTCCCG
>CALFXN010000086.1 GCA_937957815.1 uncultured Synergistales bacterium | reverse complement strand
TCATGATAGAATGACCCGAAACGATCACTCAAATGGATCACGATCTGTTCGGGGTCACAGATCGCCATCGGAATCGTGGAGATGTGAGCGTGTTCATCGATCCACGATTCGAGTTCTTCGGAACCTGGGTGCCGAGGAAGTGCGATTCCTTGGGTTCCTGAATTTTCTTTCCATCGGGAGGATCGGCAAATGACTGACCTGATATGGTTCCACCCCCGAAGCCTGGATGAAGCTCTTACCCTTCTGCAGGACGAATCGCTGCGTGTCCACGGCGGCGGAACCCATATCCTTCGAAGCGGTCGCATGACAAGAGGTGGGTTGCTGGACATCTCGCAACTCGGGCTCGACTTCGTCAGGATCGAGAAGGAATGGATCGATATCGGCGCAATGGCGACCTATTCCGATGTCATTCGCGCCCTTCGGAATTCCTTCCCCGATAACGTGCTCACGAAAGCTCTCTCCCAATCGGCCTCGACGCCATTGCGGAATCGCATCACCGTCGGCGGAAGCCTCGCGTTGCTGCCGCCATGGTCGAGCATTCTGGGACCGGCGGTTGCGTCCGACGCCATGATTTTCCTTGAAGGCGGAAGTCGCGGGGGGTTCCCGCTCTCCGAGTTCCGGGAAAACAAGCCTCTTCTTCTCAAAGGTTCTCTCATTCATTCGATGCGCATTCCCCTTCGACAGGAGTTTTCCTCTTTCCATCCGGAAAAACGGGTTGCATCCGATTACCCTTCTTTCACGGTAACGGCGCTTGCCGCCCTCGACAACGGCGTATTTTCCGGAGTTCGCATCGTCGTCACGGGCGTGAAATCCCTTTTCGTTCGCCTTGAAACCGTTGAACGTGGCATCGACGGACATTCCCCGGAAGAAGTCGATGTCCGGAAGATTTGCACGTCGCTTCCGCTGTCGTTCGCGGACAAGCCCGCCGGGAGTTCCGGATTCCTTTGCGACATCGCGTCCGTTCGCCTCGAACGATGTCTTTCGGAATTGATTTCGCTTGCTTCGGGGAAGAGGGGATAATCTTATGGAGGGAAGATTTCTCGTTAACGGCGCGACACACACGTTCTCGTTCGATCCCGGGGAAACGCTTCTCGACGTCCTCCGGCGATACGGACATACCGATGTCCACTGTGGATGCAGGGAAGGCAGCTGCGGCGCGTGCGCAGTCCTTCTCGAGGGGAAACTCGTGAACTCCTGCCTTGTGTATGCCGCCACGGCAACGGGGAAAAGCATACTGACCGTTTCGGGGCTGGGAACGCCAGACAAGCCGCATCCGATCCAGCAGGCATTCGTGGATTGCGGCGCGATTCAATGCGGCTTCTGTACTCCGGGAATGATTCTCGCAACGTTCGCGTTGCTGGAGGGAAATCCCAACCCATCCGACGACGAGATTCGGACCGCCCTGGACGGAAATCAGTGCCGGTGTACGGGATACGTGAAGATAGTGGAAGCCGTCAAACTGGCTGCGGGGAGGCTCGAGCGCCATGAATGATTCACGATCTGCGCATGTGATCGGTTCTTCCGTCCCGAAGATCGATTCTCTCTCCCTCGCCTGTGGCGTGTGCCGATTCACGATGGATTTCGAACTCAGGCACCCTCTTTTCGTCGCATTCGCATATTCTCCGTATCCGCACGCAGACATCGTGTCAATCGACACGGAAGACGCCACCGCAATGCCCGGCGTCATCGACATTCTTTCGTACAGGAACGCACCCGACCGGCTGCATACGACGGCGGGACAGGGGTATCCGGAACCGTCTCCCTATGACACAAGGCTCTTCCCGAAACGCGTTCTGTGCGTGGGCGACAGGGTCGCCGCAGTCGCTGCAGAAAGCAGGGAAATCGCCGAAAATGCCGTCAAAAAACTTAAAATCGAATATTCACAGCGAAACCCCCTTTTCGATCCGGAACAGGCCGGGGAGCCCGAATCTCCAAAACTCCATGCCGACGACGGATCCTATGCGCCTCTTCCCGTCCCGTACCGCCCGGACGAGAATCTCGTCGGAGAAGTCCTTTTTTCCTTCGGCGACTGCGAAAATGGATTCTCCGAGGCCGATTTCGTCGACGAATGCACGTACCACACGCAATACGTGCAACACTGCGCCATGGAGCCTCACGCTGCAAGCGCTTCTAGATCGGAAGAG
>CALFXN010000085.1 GCA_937957815.1 uncultured Synergistales bacterium | reverse complement strand
CCCTGAAGCGACTCTGCTCCAATCATATCCTCTTCCATTCGGCGACATTTCGGGGCTCTCACAGTACGAGCGCGGCTGTCTTGCGGTCGCCGTTTCCCTCGACCCACAGATCGTCCGTCCTGGGAAACTCTTCAATCCGGACAGAAAGGTATCGCACGGAGAGGCCGAATACTGGTTGCAGGCGATACGGAAGGCCTCCGAAGGAATGACGCTCCATGTCGTTCTCGAAGAAGAGAAGGGGCTTTCGCTCATCGTTCACAGAGAGAACGCCTTTTCTCGTTTCGTCCAGTGGCGGACGCTCATGGACGGATTCTCCGCGCGCGAGGAAGCTTCGGCGGTTGCGGACAGGATGAGGGCCGCGAAACATACGGTCTTCGTTGACAACAGCAATTACGAATGGAGGATCCGGTCCGACCTGTACGACGAAAAGCCGAAGGCCCTCCGTCTTGCCGCACTCGGGAAGAAGATGGGGGCGGTCAACGTTCGCGTCCTTCCGTATCAGCCGATCGTCGAGGCGACCGGCGGGCCGAGATTCTGGGTCGCGCTCGTCCTTGACCCCTCACGGTACGTTCTCGAGCCGATCATCGCTCCGGACGGCATCTCGACGCTCTGTCCGCTGAGCGACATGGACGGCGGTTTCAAAGCAGCCGTCAACGGAGGATATTTCACCAAGTCGGCCGCAGACAAAGGGTATCCCATCGGAACGTTGATGATGAGAAAACGACTTCTGAATGCGCCGTATCGCGGACGGACCTGTCTCGGCTGGAGCCGACTCAACACGGCCGCTTTCGGAATGGTCGAGTGGGAAGGAACGGTCAGTCATCCGTCATTCGGAGAAAAGCCGATTTCATCCCTCAACAGAATTTCGAAAGCCGACGCCCTGCATCTCTTTACGCCCGAATACGGCGGGTCGACACCGGTATCTTCGAGACCGACCCAGGAGCTTGTGTTGCGAAAAGGGCGATGCGTCGAGCGAAGGAGCGCGGCAGGGCCGATATCCCAGGGATCGGTCGTCATTGTGGGGTACGGCGAAGCGGCGGGAGAACTCTCGAACATCGCTCCCGGAGACGCCGTCGAAATCCGGCAGAGCCTGAACAGGGGGGATGCGGACTGGAACAAGTGCGACTCGATCATCCAGGCCGGGCCGTTTATTCTCAGCAACGGCGTGATCCAGAGCGATAACGAAAATCTGAGCTCGGGCATCACCGAGAGACGACACCCCAGGACGGTTATCGGACTCACCGACCGTGGGAAGTGGATGCTTTGGGTCGGAGACGGCAGAAACCCGATTCACAGCATCGGTTTCACACTGGACGAGGCCGCGAAGCTCCTGCAGAAATACGGAGTGGTATACGCGTTGAATCTCGATGGCGGGGGCAGCAGCGAAATGATCTACAGAAACCGGATTGTCAACCTTCCGTCAGAGGGCAAGGAGCGTGTCGTGAGTTACGGAATAGGCGTACGGCCCAGGATGGCGAAATAGCGTATCCGGATAGTGCGACACTTCATCGCTTTCGGCTTGAGTGCCCGTACAACTTGCTGTAAGCTTCCAAACGGAGGTGAGTTGAAATGCCGATAGTCGAGGTTCATTTGTTCGAGGGCAGAAATGGAGAACAGAAAAGGAAACTCGTTTCCGAGATGACCCGGGTCATCTGCGAGGTGCTGGACGTGAAACCGGAGGTCGTTCGCATCATTCTGGACGAGATGTCCAAGGAGAATTTCGCCATTGCAGGAACTCTCGTGTCGGAGAAGAAATCCTAGAAGGGGAGAGGTGCTGGCGGAATGGTTTTTCGTCGGTCGGGTCCTGTCTTCGGAATCCCGGTCGTAATACTCGTTCTTCTATTGCTGGACGGCGGTTGCGACGCCGCTTTGTCCGGGGATTTCATATTCCGAAGTCTTATTCACCGGTTTCATCCCGATGCGATTGAGCTTGTTCTCGATGCCGAACCCGATGAAACGGGAGCCGTTCGGCGCCTGTACGCAGCCCTGACGGGAGCGGTCTACGAAGGCATCAGGATTGATTCGCTCAGTCTCGAGGCTGTTTTTTGCGTCTTCCGCACCGTTCGCGACAGCGGAGGAACCGAGCTTGCGGAACTGGCCTCCTCAGTGAACGGCTACTTCGATGCGCGTCTTCGGGAAAGGGACCTGAACGATTTTCTCGTGGGCAGGGTCGTCGACGGAAATGGCGACGAAAAATGGAAGAAGGTTCGTGTCGACTTTCTTCCGTCGCGCCTGAGCGCGAGAGGGTATTATTCGAACTCGGGACTCACGGCCCTCGTCGAGCTTGACGGCATGCTTGAGCTCGTCGACGGCACGCAGGTGATTCTCTCGGATTATGCTCTCAGGATCAACAACGCAGACCAGGCGTCGTTCGTGGAGGAAGCGATCCGGAAAGCGCAGCCGTTGCTTGATTTCAGGAAATTTCCATTTCCAGTCGTTCTCAAATCCCTTGTGATAACGGACGACTCGATTTCTCTCGCAACACGAGTTCCGCCAAAACGGTT
>CALFXN010000084.1 GCA_937957815.1 uncultured Synergistales bacterium | reverse complement strand
TTCGTCTGGCACAAGCAGTCGCAGCTCCCTTCCGGGACGGATCTCGTCGTCCTTCCCGGGGGATTTTCCTATGGAGACTACCTTCGCTGCGGTGCCATGGCCGCCAGATCTCCGATCATGGAAGCCGTGTCACGCCACGCGGATTCCGGCGGACTGGTCGTCGGAATCTGCAACGGATTCCAGGTCCTGACGGAGTCCCGGCTTCTCCCCGGCGCACTCCTCGCCAACAGGTCGCTTCGCTTCATCTGCCGTCCATGCACGCTTCGCGTCGAACGGACGGATACTCCATTTACGCGAACGTTCCGGGATCATCAGATCGTCAGTTTCCCGATCGCGCACTACGAGGGGCTGTATTTCCTGCCACCGGACGAACTTCGCGATCTCGAACGACGTCGGCAGGTCGTATTCCGTTACGCGTCGCCGGACGGTCGCGTCGACGACGCGACCAATCCGAACGGAGCAATGAACAACATCGCCGGGATCGTCAACGAACGGGGAAATGTCCTCGGACTGATGCCTCACCCCGAACGCGCCGAAGACCTCCTGCTCGACCCCGAGACACGCTCCCGGTTCGGCGCAGATACGTTTTCAGGCAATCCCGACGGCACGGATTTCTGGAAGGGCGTTCGCGACTGGACGTACGGGAGGTCAGCGTGATGACAGACTTTAAAAAGGCGGGACTGCGTACCGACGAGTACGATTTCATCGTGCGGACCCTCGGAAGGGAACCGACCGAGACGGAACTCCGGATTCTCGGCGTCATGTGGTCCGAACACTGCAGCTATAAATCCACGAAGCCCCTTCTCAGGACGCTTCCGAACAAAAGCGAGCGTGTGTGGGCCGGCCCGGGCGAAAATGCCGGAATCGTGGATATTGGCCATGGATACGGCGTCGCCTTCAAGGTCGAAAGCCACAACCATCCGTCGGCCGTCGCTCCGTATCAGGGAGCGGCGACCGGCGTCGGAGGAATCATCAGGGACATACTCGCCCTCGGCGCGCGGCCGATTGCCTCGATGGACGGCCTCTTCTTCGGCGACCCATCGCATCCGAGAACGCAATCCCTTTCGACCGGCATCGTGAGCGGCGTCGCGGGATACGGCAACGCCGTCGGAGTTCCCACCGTCGGCGGCAAGACGATGTACGACGGCTCGTATTCCGACAATCCGCTTCTGAACGCGCTCTGTCTCGGCATCGTCCGCAGAGAGGACGTCATCAGCTCGAAAACGGCCCGCCCCGAACAACTCGTCGTCATCCTCGGGTCGAAAACGGGACGGGACGGCATAGCGGGCGCCGCGTTCGCATCCGTGGAACTCTCGGAAGATTCGAAGGCGAGCAGACCTTCGATCCAGATCGGTGACCCATTCATCGAAAAGCTCCTCATCGAGGCATGCCTCGAACTGCGCGACAAAGGGCTCATCGTTTGCATGCAGGATATGGGAGCCGCGGGAATCACGTCTTCGAGCAGCGAAATCGCCGCGAAAAGCGGCGTCGGAATGGTCGTCGACTTCGATCGAGTCCCGCTCCGGGCTGAAGGCATGCAGCCATGGGAAATAGCCCTCTCCGAATCGCAGGAGCGGATGCTTCTCATCGTCCTGCCCGAAGATTACGATTCGGTCGCACACGTCGCGGAACACTGGGGACTCGACTGCGCCGTCATCGGCAAGGTCACTGAGGGCGACCGTTACGTCGTGCGGTGGTACGGAGAGGAAATCGTTTCCCTTCCCGCATCGCTGATCGTCGACGATTGTCCCGAAGCGCACTGGGAAAGCCGATCTCCCGACTACGAATCCCGCAGGGTCTCCAGCCACGCGGAAACCGCACCGACGGGAACGAATCACGCGGACGCTCTCCTGGAAATCCTCTCGTCGCCCTCCACGGCTGACAAGAGTTGGATATACGAGCAGTACGACTCCATGGTTCAGACCAACACGATCGTCGGTCCCGGAGCGCCCGTTTCCCTTCTGAGAATCAGGGAAAACGGCAACATGCTCGCGGTTGCTCTGGAGTCCGAGCCGTGGAAGTGCCGGCTCGATCCGTTCGAGGGCGGCGCGGAATCCTTTGCCTGCGGCATTCGCGCGGTATCGGTCGCCGGAGCGGCCGCAATCGGCGCTACGGATTGTCTCAATTTCCCATCTCCCGAAAAACCCGAGCAATACTACGAGCTCTCGGAAGTCGTCAGAGGAATCGCCTTCTGCGGAAAAGAGCTTCAGTGTCCCATCGTTTCCGGAAATGTCAGCCTCTACAACGAGAGCGCGTCCGGCGCCATCCTCCCGACACCGGTCATCGGCGTCGTCGGACTGATCGAAGCGCCGCTTTCCTGGATTCCCTCTGGCAACTGGAAGGCAGGGGACCTGGTGTATCTCGTCGGACGGCCGGAGGGATCCCTTTCCGGAAGCCGTTATCAGCAAACCATTTCCGGCTCCGTTCCCGGACGCCCGGTCCGGTTCGACGCGGAAGCCGAACGGCTGTTCTGCTCCCGCGCGCGCGCCACGGCAAGGGAACGGTGCGCCCGGAGCGGACGGGCGCTGGCAGGGGGGGGGCTTTCGGTCGCTCTCGTCCATGAAGCGCTCGCGAGCGGCATCGGTGCCTCCATCGACCTCCCTGCGGTCCTGGATACGCTCGGTACCCTTTTCGGCGAGGGAGGACCGCGCGCCGTCTACGCTGTCTCCGATCGTATGTCAGGGACATTCGAGGAACTCTGGCGCGGGTTTCCCTGCTTCCGCATCGGTGTAGCCGGAGGCGACTCTCTCAGGATCGGCGAACTGATTACGCTCACCCTTGGCGATATGGGAAGCGCGTTCCGTTCTTCCGCTACGATCTCCGGAGGACATAACTGAGATGTGCGGCGTGTTCGGCGCGTACTCCCCGAAGGGAAACCCCGTTCTCGAGGAAGTCTATCTCGGTCTGTACGCGTTGCAGCATCGCGGTCAGGAATCTACCGGGGTCGCGTGGATCGGAGACGACGGACGGATCGCGTCAATAAAAGGAAACGGCCTGGTCCACGCGGCGCTGGACCAGGGCGACCTCGCCCGCCGGTCCGTTCACTGCGCGATCGGTCACGTCCGCTATTCCACGTCGGGAGGATCCGATCTTGCGAATGCGCAGCCCCTCATCTCGACGACGTCCAGAGGCTCCGTCGCGGTCGCCCACAACGGAAATCTGACGAACGCGGAAGGGCTCAAGACAATGCTCGAGAGCCGCGGAGCCATTTTCCAGTCCACAACGGACACAGAGGTCATCCTTCATCTGGTGGCGCACCAGCCGCACAAGCGCCCGATCGACGCACTCGTCGATTCCCTGACCCGCCTCGTCGGCGCATATTCCCTCACGCTTCTCATCGACGACACGCTCGTGGCGGTCAGAGATCCGTGGGGATTCCGCCCGCTCGTCATCGGCAAACGCGGTGACGTGTGGTACGTCTCGTCCGAAACGTGCGCTTTGGATCTTGTCGGCGCGACGACGATCCGTGATATCGACCCCGGAGAGGTCGTCGTACTTGGACCGGATGGTCCGAGATCGCTCCGGATTCCGATGGAAACGCATACGCATCGTCTCTGCTCCTTCGAGTTCGTCTACTTCGCGCGTCCCGACAGCGTTATCGAGGGCAAGTCCGTGTATGCCGTCAGAAAGGAACTCGGCCGGCGTCTCGCACGAAAAGGTCCCGCGACCGGAGCCGACATCGTATCGGGTATGCCCGACAGCGGAACGATCGCTGCGATGGGGTTCGCACAGGAGAGCGGTCTTTCCCACGAAACCGCGGTCGTCAGGAACCGATACGTCGGACGGACATTCATCGAGCCGACGCAGCGCGTTCGGGAACTGGGTGTCCGCATCAAGCTCAACCCCATCACGGGAGTTCTCGCCGGAAAATCGGTGGTCGTCGTCGACGATTCGATCGTCCGGGGAACGACGTGTCAGAGAATGATCACGATGATCAAGTCAGCGGGGGCATCCGCCGTTCACATGCGCGTCTCCTCGCCCCCCGTCCGCTTTCCCTGCTACTATGGAATCGATACTCCGACACGCGTCGAGCTCGCGGCCGCACGGATGAACGTCAGGCAACTCGGGGCGGAGGTCGGGGCGGATTCGCTCGAATATCTCCCGGAGGAAGATCTCGTCGAGGCGATCGGTCTCGGCGAAAACGGAGTCTGTACGGCTTGCTTCTCGGGAAAATATCTTGAAGAGGGAGGAGATGTCCGGGATGTCGCTCTATAAGGATGCAGGCGTCGATATCGAGGGAGGAGATCTCTGGGTCGACGTGATCAAACGGATCGTTTCGAAGATGCCATCGGATCCGCGAGCCATCGGAGGAATCGGAGGATTTTCCGGTCTGTATCGCGTCGACGGGGACCTGCTCATCGCGGGGTGCTGCGACGGCGTCGGGACGAAACTCGAAGTCGCGAAGATGGTCGGCGAATACCGCGGACTCGGACAGGACCTCGTCGCGATGAACGTGAACGATCTCGTCACCTGCGGCGCCCGTCCGCTCTTCTTCCTTGACTATATCGCCTGTGGGCGTCTCGACGTCTCTCTCATGTCGGCGGTGGTCGAAGGGATCGCCGACGCATGTTCTCAGAGCGGGTGCGCCCTCCTCGGAGGCGAGACGGCGGAAATGCCGGGAGTCTACCCGGCGGACGGGTTCGATCTCGCGGGATTTGCCGCAGGCATGGTCCGGGAGTCGGACGTCATCGACGGAAGCCGGGTTGGAAAAGGCGACGTCCTGATCGGCCTCGCAAGTTCGGGAATTCACAGTAACGGATTCTCGCTCGTCCGGAAGGTCCTCTTCGGAGACAACTCGTACGACGTGTCCGCAACGATCGATCCTCTCGACGAACCCCTCGGACGCGCGCTCATCCGCCCGACGAGGCTCTACGTCAGGCAGGTCCTCTCCCTGGCAGGAACCGGAAAAATCAGGGGAATGGCGCACATTACGGGCGGCGGACTTTACGGCAATATCATCCGCGTCATCCCCAAAGATCTCGACGTCGACATCGATTACGCATCGTGGAAACGCCCGGCGATATTCGACGTCATCGCCGGGACGGGCGTCGACGAGCAGGAAATGCGCCGGGTCTTCAATCTCGGGATCGGATTCTGTCTCGTGGTCGCGAAGGAGGACGCCGAAGAAATCCTTCACCGCTGCGGAGCGCTCG
>CALFXN010000083.1 GCA_937957815.1 uncultured Synergistales bacterium | reverse complement strand
CCCGAAGGTGACGCAGCCGGGCGAAAGCGTTCCGGACGACACCTTCGTCATCGCTCATCGGTCCGACGGTCATCAGGCCGTCACACCGGAGTCGCGGACAGGACCCAAGGATCGTTTCGAGAAGGAGTTCCGCCCCCTCCGGCGTAACACCGTGCTTCGACGCCTCTCCGGACGTGTTGATTTCGATCAGGACCGGAAGGATCCGGTTCGTTCCATCCTCTTCGAGAATGCGTTGGAGGGTGGCCGCAAGATCCGGAGAATCCACGCCATCCACCGTATCGAAGAGGGAGAGCGCCTTTCTCGCCTTGTTTCGCTGGAGATGTCCGATAAGCCTCCACGGAACCGCAGCGCCTCCACCGATACTCCGGAGGGTTTTCTTCGTTTCGGCCTCCTGGACTCTGTTCTCGCCGATGAAGCGGACGAATCCGGACGAAAGCGCCCGTTCGATTTCCTCAACGCTCCGCGTTTTCGTCACCGCGACAAGCGCGACATCTCCGGCCTCTCGGGCCGAAGAAACCGCCGCACGCTCCATCCGTTCCCGGACAGTCCGGATCCTGTCGTACATCGATCTCCCGTCTTCAGAAACCCCGTCTACCATAGACGCACATTTCCTTCCCGGGCCTTTTCGGCATTCAGTATCACGACCATACCAGGAACCACTCCCTCGGTTATGAGGAAGAGGTGTTCCGGCATCGGAATTCCCTTGACTTCGACGAATTTCGACACCGTGCCTTCGACGACGAAGACACCGACGCGGCCGTTTCTCGCCACGACACACGACTCAGGTACGGCCGCTCCGGAATGCCCGCCCGCTACGATACGATACGACACAACTCTCGATTGCACAATATCAATGGGGAAAAACGGCAGCGTCAGATAGACCTTTCCGCGCCGCTCGTGCAGTTTCAGAAAAACGCGGACATCCGCCTTCACGGGCCATTGCGTTTCCCGGAGGCGGACGCGGACCACCCTCTGGTCCAGAGCCTTCAGCAGCATGGGAGGAAGGTCGACGAACGCGATACAGCGGAGCTCCTGAGGTTGAGGCACCATCTTGCCGATGATCCCTCCCTTCGGAATGTGCGTTCCCGGCCGGATCGCGACGAATTCCGGCGGTGTCGGCAGGAGGTCGTCCCCGGTCCAGAAGCGCACGTACGTCCAATTCTCCTCCGCCCCGTCGAAGCCCGCGACGAAGTATCCCGGCTCCGGCGCGCGGACGGCCATCTTTCCGGCGCGGGACGTCACGACGGCCACGACATCGCCCTTCGCGACGCGGGCGGCCTCGCCAAGCGGATACGACACCGTTCCTTCCCACGCGGACGTCAGGACGTAATCCTTCCATAACAAAATGCCATGGAACGGAATATCCTCCCTGTAGGTCTGATATTCCGCGACCGTCACCTTCGGATGCGACCGCTGGTACTCATCCCACCAGATCGTGTAGATATAGATGCTCGTGACCGCCACGGCGAGGAGTAACGCGAAATAGAGAACTCTCAGGACCGTGGATCTCATCTCACGAAAACGTCTCCCGAGCTCCGCTCTGCCGGAACGTCGTGTTTCGTGCGCTTCATCGCCCCGCAAGTCGTCGTTCGTTCAGGCACGAGAGCGGCGTCTCGCCCGACGCGAGACGGGCGATGTTCTGCAGGATGAAGTGCAGGACGCCCGAAAGCGACGCGTCCGTGACGCCACCGACGTGGGGCGTCACCGTCACGTTCGGGCTATGGAGAAGCGCGTCCGCGACATCCGGAGGTTCCTTCCAGAAGACGTCGAGCCCGGCTCCAGCAATCCATTTTTCCGCGAGAGCCAGCTCGAGGGATTCCCGGACGACGATTCCCGCGCGCGCGACGTTGATGAAGAACGCGTCCCGTTCCATCGAACGGAAGAAAGGTCCTCCGATGATGCCCGCCGTTTCCTGGTTGAGCGGAAGCGCGAGAATCACGAACCGGCACCCCGCGACCGCCTTCTCGAGGTCGCAGAGCGGATAGACTTCGCTGAGCCCCCACTCCCAGAACTCCTCGCGCTGGGTCCGGTTGACTCCGACGACAGTCATCCCGAGGCAGACGAGCCGTTCGACAATCGAGTGGCCGAGGCCTCCGAGGCCGATGACACAGGCTTTCTTCTTCCAGAGAGAGACTCCCGGCGGAGTGAAAACCTTTCCGTCCAGCAGTTTTTCCTGCGAACGGGAGAATCTCCGCGCGAGAAGCAGCATGTGCATGATGGCCATCTCGGCGACGCTCTCTGCGTTCCCGGTGCCTCGCGACGGGACATTGCACGCGAAGATCCCCTTCCGCGTGCACGCGTCGAGATTCATTCCTTCCGTCCCGGTTCCCCACTGCTGAATCATCCGGAGCTTCCCGGCATGCGCAAGCAGGGCATCGTCCACGGGCATCGGACGGATGATGAGCACTTCGGCATCCCCGATCTTCACCGGGAGCTCGTCGTCTCCGGCGACATCCGTATCGTAGTCCCTGAACGCCGGCGCGAGGATATCCCAGAGCCGGCGAAATTCCTTTCCCGCAAACAGGATCCGCATTCGTCTCGCCTCCCGTCAGTGCGTTTCGCGTTTCCGCGTTATTTCTTGTCGCGTTCCACGGTCGCGAACGCATCGTGATTGTGAATGCTTTCGTGACTGACGACGTCCACCCGGTACCAGCGAATCCTCTGCTCTTCCTCGAGTCGCACGACCGCCTCGCGTATGACATCTTCCACGAAGCGGGGGTTGTCGTACGCCATTTCCGTCACGTGCTTCTCGTCTTCACGCTTGAGCAGCGTGTAGACGGGCGCCGATCCGGAGGCTTCCGCGATGTCGACGAGTTCCTCGATCCATACGATTCCCCGCATCCTCGTCGCGATCCGGACGTAGCCCCGCTGGTTGTGGGCCCCTCTCTCCGATATCTCCTTCGAACAGGGACACAGCGTCTGGACCGGAACGGTTACCGTCGTGCGAAGGTCGAAGAAATCGCTTCCCCGGATCGCGTCGAACGTGACCTCGTACCGCGAAAGACTGGATATCCCCGTCGAAGGGGCGCACCGGGAGATGAAATACGGGAAGGAAGCGGTTATTTCCGCCGTGTCCGCGTCGAGGGATTCGCGAAGCCGCTCCGTCATGTGCTCCATCGACGTGATCGTGAGCTTTTCCTTGAATTCGTCGAGAACTTCGATGAAGCGGCTCATATGCGTCCCGCGGAACTCCTTCGGGAGAGAGACCGACATTTTCAACGTCGCGACGGTGTGCTGGACCTTCTCGGCGCGGTCGAGAACCGAAACGGGATAGGAAAGGTCTTTCACTCCCACCCGGTCGATCGGGATATTCCGTACGTCGCGTTCATTCTGCACATCGCGCATGGACGTCCTCCTTTCCGATGACGACGCTGCTCGTCGCGGTCTCCCAAACGGTCACGGCCGAAAGCGCGCAGTTGCGCCGCTCGAGGGGGGATTCGATGCGATTCCATATCCAGAGCGCGATATTCTCCGCGGTCGGCTGCTCCACGAGATCGTTGAGATAGGCGTGGTCCAGAAGGGAAACGGCATTCTCGCGGACGATCGAGGACACCTCGCAGAAATCGATGACCATCTCGTCGTCGCTCAGCGTCCCCTCGATGTCGACGGCCAGCCGGTACGTATGTCCGTGAAGGCGTTCGCATGCCCCCTTGTAGCGAATCAGGTTATGCGCCGCATCGAACGTAAATTCCTTTCGGAGTTTCATATGGGTTCCTCCACTTTGAAGTGATTCGGCTGTCTTGATTTTACACCATCGGACATCGGAAATTATCCTTACATACACCTATTGTTTCGTAGAAAAGTTTTGGATGTATCTCGAACACGATATTCGATGCCAATTCCGCGCTGATACAATTTTTCTCTGAAAAAAATGCGAGCGAGAGTATTTCAGCAACTTTTAGCACCATATGCCTCGAAGTGTAACAGTTTTTGGCGCATATCTTGCGGTTCAATGCCCTTCGTGCTATAACTCGGCAATCTCGATTCAAGATTCTCTTTTGGGAGGGAAAACCGATGCAGTTCGACAGACCGCGCGATATTTTCGGCGTCAACGTTTTCGACCGCAGGGCGATGAAAGATCGGCTGCCGCAGGAGGTTTACAACAATCTCCTCGCCGCCATGGACGGCGGTCAGAAACTCGATCCCAACGTTGCGGACATGGTTGCCGCATCGATGAAGGAGTGGGCGATCTCGAAAGGCGCCACGCACTGGACTCACTGGTTCCAGCCCCGCACCGAACTGACCGCGGAAAAGCACCTCTCGTTCATCTCGTCTGACGAAACGGGGCATCCGATCGAGTCATTCAAGGGCAAACAGCTCATCCAGTGCGAACCCGACGCGTCATCGTTTCCCTCTGGCGGCATCAGGTCGACGTTCGAAGCGCGGGGATACAGCGCGTGGGATCCCTCGAGCCCGGCGTTCCTCATCATGAGCAAGAAGGGCGGAACGCTCTGCATCCCGTCGGTCTTCATCTCATACGACGGAACCCCGCTCGACCTGAAGACCCCGCTTCTCAAAGCGCTCGAGGCCGTCGAATCGCGCGCCCTGAGACTTCTGAAACTCTTCGGGAACAGAGGGGTCCGCTGGGCGCATGTCACGGTCGGTGCCGAGCAGGAGTACTTCCTCGTCGACGCCCCGCTCGCGAAAAAACGCCCCGACCTGCAGTTCTGCGGACGCACGATTTTCGGATGCCCGCCTCCCAAGGGACAGCAGATGGAGGATCATTACCTCGGTTCCATTCCTCCGAGGGTCCTTTCCTATATGGAGGATGTCGAGCGCGACCTCTACCGGCTCGGTGTCGTCATCGACACACGACACAACGAGGCCGCCCCGTGCCAGTTCGAGTTCGCGCCGCAGCTCGCGGAAGCAAATCCGGCATGCGACCAGAACCAGCTCATCATGGAGACGATGCGCAAGATGGCGCGCCGTCACGATTTCACGCTGCTGCTCCACGAGAAGCCCTTCGCGGGACTGAATGGAAGCGGAAAGCACATCAACTTTTCGATCCGCGACAGCGAGGGGAGAAATCTCCTGATGCCGTCGACGAACCAGAAGAAGAACGTCCAGTTCCTCACGTTCCTGTCCGCGTTTCTGCTCGGGTTCGCCCGGTACGGCAATCTCCTGCGCGCGTCGATCGCCTCTCCGGGAAACATGCACCGTCTCGGCGGAAACGAGGCGCCCCCGGCGATCCTGAGCGTCTTCCTCGGGAGTACGCTTTCCTCGCTGCTCGACGGTTTCGGGAACGGTTCCGGGGGGACGATGCCTGAGGAGGCAACCCTCGATCTCGGTCTCAACAAGCTGCCGTCGATTCTGTGCGACAATTCCGACCGCAACAGGACGGCGCCGATCGCCTTCACGGGAAACAAGTTCGAATTCAGGGCTCCCGGCGCCCCGCAATCGATCGCGGGCCCGCTGACGATGATCATGGCGATCTGGGCGTGGGGGATTGACGAGGTCACCCGGATGATCGAGGCCCGAATGTCGGCGGGCGCCGGCGATATCAACGATATCGCGATGGAGGCCATCGCCCGGGCCGCGCAGGAGAGCAAACCCATCCGCTTCGAAGGAAACTGTTACTCCGAGGAATGGCAGCGGGAAGCGCAGCGCAGGGGGCTCTCGATCGCGAAAACGACCGTCGAGGCTCTGGATCTTTACCTCCGTCCGGAGAACAAGGAGCTTCTCTCGAATCTCAATATCCTCTCCGAAAGGGAAATCGACGCATATTACGAAATCAGGATGGAACAATACGTCAAGACGATCGACATCGAGATCGGCATTCTGAAATCCATGATCTGGGAGGGAATCCTGCCCGCATTGTCGCGACAGATGATCCTCGAGGGAGAATCCCTCTCATTCGTTCCGGACGAAACCGCGGAGCGAACCACGCTTTCAGCATACGTCGGCCGGCTCGCTTCCCTGAAAACCGGTCTCATGACGATGTCCGACAAGCTCGACGCCCTGCATGTGAAGGCCGGTCACGGAGGGATGAACGAACGGGCGCAGCTTCTCACCGACGAAGGCCTTCCCCTGCTCGATTCCGTCAGGGCGCTCTGCAATGCGGCGGAGTCGCTGGTCGCCCGCGATATCTGGCCTTATCCGACATACCGCGACCTTTTCCAGATTTTGTAGGCGGCGCCGTCTCGGGAGAGAGTCTCTCTCCCGAGACGCACTTTCCAGGGCACGTATCAATAGAGCCCCGCAAGTTTCGGCAACACGGTCGTGATCCAGGGAACGTACGCGAGAATGAAAATATCGAGAATCATTACCGCTATAAAGGGAGCGGCCGCCCGCGAAATTTCCTCGAGCGACACGTTCCCGATATTGCACCCCATGAAAAGGCAGACGCCGAGCGGCGGCGTCACCATCCCGACGGCGAGGTTCACGACGATGAGAACGCCGAAATGGAGCGGGTCGATCCCGAGCTGCGTGATGACGGGAAGCAGCACCGGAACGAGAATGATGATCGACGCGACCGTTTCCATGAACGTCCCGATGAACAGGAGCAACACGTTGATCAGGAACATGACGACGACGGGATTCCTCGAGAAGGAGAGAATCGCCTCCGCGACGCTCTGGGGGATCTTCTGGGCCGTCAGGATCCAGCTGAAGACAGACGACGTGGCGATGATGAACATGATCATCGCCGTCCCGACGACCGAATTCACGAGAATCCCCTTCAGGTCGCGGATTCTGAGTTCCCTGTAGACGAAGAACCCGATGACGAAGCCGTAGACGACGGCAACGACGGCGGCTTCCGTTGGAGTGAAAACTCCCCCGTAGATTCCGCCAAGGATGATCGCGGGCATCAGGAGCGCGAGGATCGCATCCTTGAACGTCGCCCAGACATGCGCCGCGTCGGCCCTCCGGTCGCCCTTGTATCCTCGTTTTCTCGCGATGAACCAGGCCACGAGCATGAGGGATGCCCCGACGAAGATCCCGGGGAGAATCCCCCCCATGAAGAGACCTCCGATCGTGACGCCGGTCATGACGCCGTAGATGATCATCGGGATGCTCGGCGGGATCATGACTCCGAGCGTTCCCGCACACGCCTGGACCGCCGTCGAGAACGGGGCGTCGTATCCGCGCCGGACCATCGACGGGATCAGGATCGTTCCGATCGCCGCGACGCAGGCGACAGCCGACCCGGAGATCGCGCCGAAGAAGATGCACGCGATAATGGCCACAAAGGCCAGTCCTCCCGAAAACCGGCCGACGATCGCGTTCGCGAAATCGACGAGACGCCGCGAGATCCCTCCCGACTCCATCAGCGCCCCGGCAAGGATGAAAAAAGGAACCGCCATGAGGGGGAACGAATCCGTCGCGGTAAACATCTTCTGAACGAGGACGACCGGCGGAATCGTGCCGGTGAACATGATCGCGGCCGCGGACGCGAGGCCGATCGAGATGGCTATCGGAACGTTCAGGAAAAAAAGCGCGAGAAGCGAATAGAAAAGAACGGACGTCATGACGCCGGTCCCTCTCCGCCCACAAGAACGCCCAGCGCGTGTTCGGCCGCGTAAAGGAACATCAGCGAACCACCGGCGCAGATAGCCGAATACGGGATCGCCATTGATAACTCCATCGCCGGAGAGAGCTGGCGTCCGACGACCGCGAGAATCCTGTGTCCATAGAAGATCATGAGCGCGAAAAAGACTATGCTTGCACAGTCGACGAAAAGCGCCGCCAGCCTCTTCATCGCTTTCGGCAGAAACGAAACGATAACCTCGACGCCGATATGGGCGCCTCTCCGTACTCCGATGGCTGCACCGAGAAAGGAGAGCCATACGAGGATGTACCGCGAGAGTTCCTCGGACCAGGGAAGCGACGCATGGATCACGAAACGGAAGATCACCTGCAGGAATACGACGACGACCATAATCACGAGAAGAACGCTGACGACATACTCGGTGACTGTGTTGACGCAACCGAGCACCCTTTTCAGAACCCGCATTATCCCGATTCCCTCCCGTATGATCGCGGCGCGAAGAATTTCTTCGCGCCGCTTCCCGAATCGTTCAGTTTCCCGCGATAATATCGTCGAGGAGTTTCGCGTCTTCTCCGAGTTCCCCCCTGAACTGCTCGTAGACGGCCTTCGTCGCCTCGCGGAAGGGAGTGGTATCCGGCGTCGTCACCGTCATTCCGAGTTCCTTGAGTTTCGAAATCTGCTCGTCCTCCATCTTCGTGATCTGCTCGCGCTGATAGACCGCCGCCTCCCGCGCCGCCTTGAGGACGATGTCCTGATATTCCTTCGGCAGGGCGTCGAACTTCGCCTTGCTCATGATGATCATCGCGGGCGAAAAGACGTGTCCGGTCAGCGACAGATGCTTCTGGACCTCGTAGATCTTCGACGTGTAGATGACCGGGATCGGATTTTCCTGTCCGTCGACGGTGCCCTGCTGCAACGCCGTAAAGATCTCTCCCCACGCCATGGGGGTCGGATCCGCGCCGAGCGCTTTCCAGATCGCCATGTGAACCTTGTTTTCCATCGTGCGCAGCTTCAGCCCCTTGGCGTCGGCCGGAACGGCGATCGGACGCTTCGAGTTCGTCACGTGGCGGAAACCGTTCTCGCACCAGGCGAGCCCCTTCATTCCCTGCTTGTCGAGGAGTCCCATCACGTACGCGCCGATCTTTCCATCAAGTACGCCGTAGACATGTCGCTTCGACTTGAAGAGGAACGGGAAATCGAAAAGCATGAATTTCTTCTCGAAGCCGCTCATGGGTCCCGTAGACCCCACGTAGAAGTCGACTGTACCAAGCTGGAGTCCTTCGAGGAGATCCCGCTCACCGGTTCCCAGCTGGTTGTTCGGGAAAACGGAAACCGTAACGTCTCCCTTCGTTTCTTTTTCGACGATCTCCTTGAAGCGCACGGCACCGAGATGATACGGATGCTTCTCGCTCACCGAATGCCCGAGCTTATAGGCGTACTTCGCCTCTGCCGCGACCATGGCCGCACTCGCTCCGACCATCGCGAGACCACACACAAGGACGGCAAAACTTCGTTTCCACGTCATTCCCTACCCCTCCTCTTCATGCTTGAGTTGCCTTACAAAATGGTGAATTCCGATTCATCATACGTCTTCTCGCGCACCGCAACGAGTTTGGCGAGAACGTCGTTGACGGGCGTCGGAACGCCGAGGCGTTTCCCCTCCCCGACGATCGCCCCGTTGATGACCGAGATCTCCGTCCGCCTGCGACGGCAGACATCCTGAAGCATCGAAGAGCGGTTGGCGGCCGTCTTCTTCGCGATTTCCCGCGTATGGTTGACGGGATCGGACACCGTCAGGACGATCCCCTTCTTCTCGGCGACCGCGACCGCTTCCCGGATCGCCATTTCCATGAGATCGCCCGTCTCCGGGAAATCCGCGAGCCGCCCGTTCCTGAGCCCCGTAACGGCCGTCAGCGCGTTGATACCGACGTTCACGAGAAGTTTTCCCCAGATCAGTCCCATGACGTTATCGGAGAGCGATACGGCGAATCCCGCATTCCGCAGGACATCCGCCGTTTCCTCGAGTCTTCCCGGAACCGATCCCGACACCTCGCCGATGACCGTATCTCCCTGTCCCGCGTGCCGGATCGCTCCGGGCCCCAGAAGCGTCGAGCCGTGCCCCGTCACTCCCGCGAGAACCCGCTCTCCTCCGACGACTTCGCTGATGGCCTCGACATTTCCGAGTCCGTTCTGGAGCGTCAGAACCGCCGTACGGGGACCGACCGCCGGAAGAGCCTGCGTTATGGCCGTCCTCGTCATCGTCGCCTTGACGAAGACGATCATGAGATCGGCGATTCCGGCTCCGGCGGGGTCGGCGACGGCGCGAAGGCCGCGTATCGTCCTGTCTCCCCCCGCGCCTTCGATTCTGAGACCATGGGCGTTGATGGCGTCGATGTGCTCTTTCCATACGTCGACGAGCGTCACGGGATACCCCGCTTCCGCGAGTCGTCCGCCGAAGAGGCACCCCATCGCCCCGGAACCGAGGATGACGATGTTCATGACTTCTTCAGCCCCTCGATGTCCTCCCTGCTCAGCCCGCCGAAAACGTGCTGATCGCCCGGGAAAGCTCCCTGACGGACCTCGTCGCGATACGCGGCCAGAGCGGAGACGATATCATCGCCGATCTTCGCGTACTGTTTGACGAATTTCGGGAGAAACTTGTCGAAGAGTCCCAGCATGTCGTGGAAGACAAGCACCTGGCCGTCCGTATAGCGCCCCGCGCCTATTCCGATGATCGGAATGGAGACGGCTTCGGACACGGCGCGTCCGAGTTCCTCCGGGACGCATTCGACGACGATGGAGAACGCGCCGGCTTTTTCGAGCGCGATCGCGTCGTTGATCAGTTTTTCGGCCGCCCCGAGGCTCTTGCCCTGGACCTTGAACCCGCCGAGCAGGGATGCGGTCTGTGGTGTCAGTCCGATGTGCCCCTGGACCGGAATTCCGGCGTCGACGATGGCCTTGACGATGTCGGGACGCGCGCCCTCGAGCTTGAGAACGTCGCAGCCTCCTTCCTTCATCATGCGGTTCGCCGTATGGATCGCCTGTTCGACGCTTTCGTTGTACGAGCCGAAAACCATATCGCCGACGATCATCGGCGTCGGCGCGCCTTTGACGACCGGACGGATATGATAAATCATCTCGTCGGTCGCGAGCGGGACGGTCCCGGAATTTCCCAGAACGACCATCGACAGCGAATCTCCGACGAGGATGATGTCGATCCCCGCCTTCTCGACCAGGACTGCGGACGGATAGTCGTATGCCGTCACCATGGTGATGCGCTCTTTCTTCTGCTTCATTTCCTGCAACTTCTGGATCGTTACTTTGGCCATGTGTCCCGTACAACTCCTTTCGGTTGTTGGATTGTCAGGCTTTTTGCGAACGCTTTCGATCAATCGTCCCAGAACGTCCGCAGGGTCTTTTCGTCGGTCGGCTTTCCGAAGAAGGTGCCGAGGACAAACGCCACGAACGCAATCGCGATCGTGGGAACGATCGCGTGCATCCCGAAGAACGGAATTTTCAGGATCGAGAACAGGAAGAAACAGCCGCATCCGACGAACATCGAGAGCACCGCTCCGGTTGCGTTGGCCCTTTTCCAGTACAGACCGAGAACGGTCGGCCACAGAAAGACGGCCTCGAGCCCCCCGAAGGCGAAGAGATTGATCCAGACGAGAAGCGAGGGGGGGTTCATCGCCGCGACGAAGACGATGACACCGATGACGGCCGTCGTGATCAGGCTCATCCTCGAGAGCGTCGACGGAGATGTGGATTCGTCGTCCTTTCTGACGTAGTGAAGGTAGAGATCCTTGACGATGGCCGCGGATGACAGGATGAGCATTGAATCGACCGTCGACATGATCGCCGCGAGCGGTCCCGCGATGAAGATCCCGGCGAGGAACGGGGACATGAGTTTCATCGTGAGCGTGGGGACCGCCATGTCTCCGACGGCGATGTCCGGAATGACCGCGCGCCCCAGCGTTCCGACGAGATGCATCACGAGCATGAGGAACCCCACTGTGATCGTTCCGATGATCATTGCGTCGTGCATCGACTTCGAATCGCGATAGCCCATGCACTTGTGCGTCGTCTGCGGGAGCCCGAGAATCGCGAAGCCGACGAGAACCCAGAAGGAAAGAATGAAGGGTTTCGCGATGAAGTTCTTCGGACCGTACGGCGTGATGAGTGCGGGATCGATTCCCTGGAGGGTCTTCATGATGTTCGCCACGCCGCCTCCCGCGTGGACGACGGCGAAGAGTATCGCCATGGACGCGAGGATCATCATGATCCCCTGGACCGTGTCGGTCAGGACGACGGCCCGGAAACCGCCGACGCTCGTATAGATGACGACCGTCAGTCCGAAGAGGACGAGTCCGACCGTATAGGGATACCCCGTGATCGTCTGGAAGAGACGAGCCCCTCCGATGAACTGGGCGAGCATCGATGCCATCAGGAAGACGATCAGGGCGGTGGAAGCGGCGACGACGACGATATCGTTCTTGTACCTCGCGCGAAGGAAATCCGTCACCGTCACGGCTCCAACCCGCCGCGACACGATCGCGAACCGTTTCCCCAGGACGCCGAGCGTCAGAAAGGCCGTCGGGACCTGGATCATCGCAAGGAGGATCCAGCCGAGCCCCATTTTATACGCGACGCCCGGCCCCCCAATGAAGCTGCTCGCGCTCGTATAGGTCGTGATGATCGCCATCGCGAGGACGAATCCTCCCATCGAGCGGCTTCCGAGGAAATACTCCTCGACGAATCCCTTCGCCGTCGTCGCCTTTGCGGCCGACCTGTTCGCCCAAATGGCGATCCCCATGACGGCGACGAGATACAGGGCAAGAGGGGCGATCATGCTCAGGTTCACGGACGGGGTCGTCATTTCGCGGCCTCCTTGCGATCTTCCGTCCCGTCGAGCGGGATATCCCTGAAGAAAAGCCTTACGACGACCCAGACGAGTACGGAAACTCCGATATATCCGACGATGCAGCTGTAGAAGAACCACGAGGGAAATCCGCAGACGAACGTATAACTCTTCGGATCGGAATCACCGGGGCCATACGCAGAGAAATACCACCACAGGAAAAAAAGGCCGTACAGAACGAGCGATATTATCGCTTCCCTATTGGCCTGGCGGATATTTCCGGTACCCTTCGAACTCATCGC
This sequence comes from uncultured Synergistales bacterium, assembly GCA_937957815.1. GTDB lineage: Bacteria > Synergistota > Synergistia > Synergistales > Aminobacteriaceae > CALFXN01. The sequence continues at coordinate 1,145 of CALFXN010000083.1, read as the reverse complement.
CATTCCTCCCTTCGTTGCATATGCGCGCAGTCACAACCACAGGAAGCGGACCGTTCACAGCCGGAACCGCCGCTTCGAACGCTTCCCGCCGCCCGGTTTCCCTCCGGTCACACCTCCTCTCCCAGATACAGCATCGCCGTCCGCGCATAGAGTCGTACGGCTTCCTTCAGATCGTCGACATCCACCCATTCATCGACGTGGTGCGGAATCTCCCGGTCCCCCGCTCCCGTCACGACGACCGGGACGTGTTTCCACGCCGAAAGGAACGTTCCATCGGTGGCGCCGGGAACACCGTTGTACACGGGGGGCGTTCCCCGGACCTCACGGTGCGCTCTGTCAATCGCACGGACGATCGGCTCGTCGCGCGACGTTTCCGTCCAGGGACGGTCCTCGAGGAGTTCGACATCCGCGACGCACCTGTCGTCTCCGTCCGGGTGGCGGCGCGAGAGGCGGTCGACGATGCCGCGGATCTGCCGCAGCAGGGCGGCGTGATCCTGCCCCGGAATCGTGCGGATATCGAGAAGGACGCCGCAATCCTCGGGAATGACGTTGAGCTGCGCGACGCCGGTCAGAGGCGACTGGACGACGGTCGGCGTGATGCTCGGCCATCCGAGATGCTCGTGCCTGCCGAGGCGATCCTTTTCGAAATCCTCGAGGTTGCGGAGATCGCAGATGATCCGGGCCATCGCCCAGTTCGGGTCGTTTCCCGAAAGCGGCATGCACCCGTGCGCCTGCGTTCCCCGGCATACGATCCGGACGCGCATCGCCCCCTTCTGGAAGACGCAGAGGTTGAAATCCTCTGGTTCGCAGATGACGGCCGCGTCCACGTCGTCCGCCCACCCCCGGCGAATGAAATCCTTTATGCCGATCATGAGACCTTCCTCGTCGACGGGCAGGCACAAAACGATCTTCCCGGAAAACGGAACTCCGGAGTCCCTGATGGCCTTGACCGCGAAGATGCCCGCAGCCGTGTTTCCCTTCGTGTCGCACGTTCCGCGTCCGTACATCCGCTTCCGCCCGCCCGAATCGACGATTTCGGCGCCGAACGGGTCGTATCGCCACCTTTCGGGATTCCCGACCGAGACGACATCCTGATGTCCCTCGAAGAGCAGGGTCTTCCCGGGAGAACGCCCCTCGAGCACGGC
>CALFXN010000082.1 GCA_937957815.1 uncultured Synergistales bacterium | reverse complement strand
CTCCGAGCTTTTCGTCGAGTTCCGCGAAGAGACGGGTGACGTCATCGGCTTTCGAAACATCTCCATGCAGAGGGAGCGCCGTCCCTCCTTCCTCACGAATTCGGTCACAGAGAGAAAAGGCATCGTCCCTTCCGGACTTGTAGTTCACTGCGACAGCGAATCCACTTCGTGAAAGACGAAGCGCGATGGCGCTTCCGATCCCCTTGGACGCTCCCGTGACGAGCGCGACCTTTGCCCGAGTGTTCTCAGTTGTTTCGCAGGACATTGGCAACCTCCTCCAGTGATTCGGGATCACATGCGGAAACTGTCGTCAATCCTTTCCGACATCGCTTGATAAGTCCCGAAAGGACCGTCCCGGGGCCAATCTCGGCGAAGAGAGACACCTCCATATCAACCATATACCCGACGGATGTCGTCCAGAGGACCGGACTGTACGTCTGTTCGTACAGACTTTTCCTGATATCGGCCACAGAGTTGACGGCCGCGGCGGAAACGTTGGCCACTACCGGGAACAGAGCGTCAGACCACGAACATCTTTCGAATTCCTCCGCAAGGCGGTCGGCGACTCCACGCATGAGTACGCTGTGGAAAGGGGCGCTCACATTCAGGAGAATGGCTCTCTTCGCCCCCCGTGTCTTCGCCGTTTCGATGAATTCCCGGACTGAAGCGGCAAGGCCTGAAACCACAACCTGTCCCGGCGCGTTGAAATTTGCCGGCTGACATTCCTTGTTCGGCGCCACCTCGTTACAGATTTCACGGATCACATCGTCCTCAAGGCCGAGAATTGCCGCCATGGCGCCCGTTCCTTCGGGCGCAGCCTCCTGCATCAGCGAACCGCGGACATGAACGAGCCGGATCGCGTCGGCGAACCCGAGGACCCCAGCGGCAACCAGCGCGGTATATTCACCAAGACTGTGTCCCGCCGCATACGCCGGGTTTTCTCCAACTCCATGCTCACGTCTCAGAACCGTCAGCGCCGCAATGCTCGCAGTCATTATGGCGGGCTGAGTCACGGCCGTTTTCCTGAGTTCCTCGTCAGGGCCTTCGAATATGATGCGGCTCAAGGCGAATCCTAGGGCATCGTCCGCCTGTACGAAGATCTCGCGGGCGATCGGAAATCGTTCCGCGAGTGCCTTCCCCATTCCAACTTCCTGCGACCCCTGACCGGGAAAAACCAGCGCACGCGTCATCGAGTCTCTCCCTCCCCGTTTTCAGCATATCGCGATACCCCGGAGAGTATGACGGACGCCTCCGAAAAAAGCTTCCGGACGATCTCGGAGACCGGAAGAATATCGTTCACCAGCGCGGAGCTCTGTCCTGCCATGACCGATCCCCACTCGACATCTCCGTCAACTACGGCCGAACGCAGCTTTCCCGTTCCGAGCCGTTCGTACTCCTCAAGCGCCGCATTGTGTTTATCGAGTTCCTCGAACTCCGCGGTCAGTTTATTCCTGAGGCAACGAACGGGGTGCCCTGTCCTGTCTCCGGTTATCACATTGCTTCTGTCCCGCGCTTTCAGAATCGCGCTCTTGTAATTCATATGCACCGTCGACTCGTTCGAACAGATAAATCGCGTCCCAACCTGCACTCCCTCCGCTCCCAGCGCAAAGGAAGCGGCAACTCCCCGCCCATCCGCAATTCCGCCGGCGGCAATAACCGGGATCGCTACGGCATCCGCAACCTGCGGGACCAGAACCATCGTCGTCAGATCTCCGATGTGCCCGCCTGCTTCCATTCCCTCTGCGACGACAGCATCGGCTCCCTGCTTCTCGACTCGTTTCGCCTGTGCAACGGAGGCAATGACGGGAACGACCGTCGTTCCAAGAGGCTTGAGTCGTTCAAGCACCTTTCCGGGGCTCCCTGCACCGGTCGTCACGACAGGAACCCTGTGCTGTTCCGCAAGATCCAGCGCAGCATCCGCGGTGGGTGACATCAGCATGATGTTGAGTCCGAAAGGTTTCGTCGTCATCTTCCTGACCTTTTGCAGCTGTGCGTCCAGCAGTTCCGGCGGCATGTTCGAAGCGGCGATGATACCGAGTCCGCCGGCGTTGCTCACGGCAGCCGCGAGGTCCGCATCGGCGACCCACGCCATTCCCCCTTGAAGTATGGGAAATTCAATTGCCAACAGACGCGTAATCCTGTTGCTCCAGCTCATAGGCTTCACCTCATGCTTCATAAAGAATAGCTCCGTACGTCATGCCGGCTCCGAAAGCAGATATCAGCGTCCGATCTCCGGGAACGAATCCGTGGGTATCGAGAAATTCCGCAAGCGCGATGAAAATCGACGCCGCGGAAGTATTGCCGTACCGTGCGAGATTCACGATTGCCCGATCAATCGGAACGTCGAGCCGGGAAAGAATGCTTTCGATAATCCGCATGTTCGCCTGATGCAGCAACCACCACCGTATATCACTGGGATCGTGACCCGTTTCGGAGAGAAAGCCCGCAATATAGCCGGGCAGCACTCTGTTTGCAAAACGAAATACGTCGTTCCCCTTCATCGAAACGTAGTGAAGGCGTTTCTCGACAGTGTCGCGCGAAGCGGGTAGCTCCGTCAACCCGGCAGGGAGCACGATGTGGTCGTGTTTTGAACCATCCGACTTCAGGTCTGCGGAGACGAACCGCCCCTGTCCCTCCGCGGCACTCCCGAGAAGCATCGCTCCGGCTCCGTCGCCGAAAAGAACGCTTGTCTTTCGGTCACTCCAGTCGACGATTCGTGTGATGATTTCGGCTCCGATGACGAGAACCCTGTTCCAGAGTCCGGACGCGATGCCCGTTATCGCGAGTGTCATCGCGTAGACGCTTCCAGTACATCCCGACTGGATGTCGCATGCCCCCGCCTTCGTCGCTCCCAGCCTGTCCTGCACCCGCGGAGCCACTCCGGGAAACAACGTATCCGGCGAATTCGTCGCGACGAGAACCATATCAACGTCGACAGCCGATACGTCCGCACTCGAAAGAGCCCTCACTGCGGCATTGAATGCCAGATCGCTCGTATTTTCGTCCCCGGCCGCGATCCGTCTCTCGAGAATTCCCGTTCGCTCCCTGATCCACTCGTCGCTTGTTTCCAGACTTTCCGACAATTCCTCATTCGTGACGATCCGTTGCGGAAGATAGTACCCCGTGCCAAGTATCGTAACGGGTCTCCCGAGTATCCTTCCCACTTCAGACACTCCCTTGTTCCAGTTCTTCACGGATGAGAGATACTCCGTTGTTTTCGACAAAATGCTTCGTTACAGAAAGCGCCGACGCGATAGCAGCAGCTTTCGAACGTCCGTGCGCCTTTACGACTGCACCGTTCACACCGAGAAGGGGCGTTCCGCCATACCTCTCGTAGTTGAAACGACGCCAGAGCGTTTTCATCATCGGAACCATGAAGAGCATTCCCATCTTCGCGAACATGCGATGGTCCAGCTCTTCCCTGACGATATCGTAAACCGCATGCATGAGCCCCTCTGCGAACTTGAGGACCATATTCCCGGAAAACCCGTCGCACACGATGACATCCGCCCTGCTGTAGGGAATATCGTCACCTTCCACGTACCCCGAAAAGTTCAGCGAGCTGGCCTTCAGCAAATCTCTCGCTTCGGCGACGACATCGTCGCCCTTGATCTCCTCCGAACCGTTGGAAAGTAACGCGATTTTCGGATCTTTGACTCCAAGCATGGTCTTCATGTAAACGTTTCCCATCAGGCCGAACTGGTAGAGATTCAGCGATTTCGACCGTACCGTCGCTCCGACGTCCAGCACGAATGTCGGTTTGTGCAATGTCGGAAGCGCCACCCCGAACCCCGGACGATCGATCCCGTGAATTCTGCCGACGACAAGAACTCCTCCGGCCACGATCGCGCCTGTATTCCCCGCCGATACGAGCCCTTTCGCTTCTCCGGACCGGACCATTTCCATAGCAACTCTGAGGCTCGAGTGCCGTTTCTTTCGCAGTGCCACGGTCGGATGTTCGTCCATCGCGATCGACTCTTCGGCATGCAGAACGTGAATACGATCTTTCGGAGCAGACTCCTCCTTCGCCAGAATGGACTCGATCTCGTCTTTACGCCCGACAAGAACGATCGAAAGATCGTTGTTTTCCTTACACGCCTGCACGGCACCCTTACAAATTTCGAGCGGCGCATTGTCTCCGCCCATGGCATCAACTGCAAGCAACATACTTCTCATCCTCGATTCCTCGCTTCACTCCACGGATTCCACGGAACGGACGACTGCCGCTATAAAGCGACCGACGAAGACTTCCCTCTCTCCGACCCTCGTCCTGACACTCACGATATATTTATCATCTTTATGCACTCCGACCTTCGCTCTCGCAAGGAGTACGTCGCCGACCTTCGGACGTTCCCTGTACTGCCCGCGCATCGAATCGATCACAACGAAATCAGCCTCGACGACGGCCACGGCGATAGAGCTGGCCTGCGCATACACGTAATGATCACACAGCGTTTCGCTATGTCTGAAAGACATATCCTTCCTCGTCTGAAGCGCGGAAAGCGCCCATCTGTTCGGTTCCAGTTCGAGAAGGTCCCCCACGACTTCTTCTTCCTTCAGCGAACGGAGGCGACTTGTCGCCTTCTGAGCCATGCGGCGCATCCGTTCCCGGAGTTCGGGGACCGCAAGAACGGCCCTGTCAAGTCTGATGGTGCTCACGCTCGACTTGAGAACGCGGGCAAGTTCCTCATCCGTGACGAGAGGATTCTGATCAAGCAGCTTCAGGAGTTTGTCCTGACGCAGCTTTTTCACGTTCTTTATGGCATACCGCCTCCGTTTGGTACCTGATACTAACAACTGGTCTGGATACTAGGTAAGTATAATTTTCCTGAAGGCTCCGGTCAAGGCTCGAAAAACAAAAAAAGAGGCAGAGGAAATCCTCTGCCTCCTTACAAAAAACGAACGACCGCCTACTCCTTCGCCGCCGCTGCGTCAGCCGCGACAGAGACGACCTTCCTCCCCCTGTAGTACCCGCATTCGGGACAGGCTCGATATGTCATCACCACTTCACCGCAGTGAGGACATGTCGTCGTCTGAGGTCCGATGATACTATTGATATACTCCGACTTTCTCTTGTGAGTCCGAGAATGTGACACTCGCCTTTTCGGGACCGCCATAGCTTCTCCCCCCTTACCCTTCGATTCAATTTTCGTCGCGGAGAATATCCTTCAAAACGGAAAAAGCCCCCGGACGGGCTTCCCTGTCGGATGCCTCACACGTACAGGGTTCAGCCCCGAGTTTTTTTCCGCAGAAAGGACATAAGCCGCGACATTCATCCGAGCATTTCGGATTCTGGGGAAGACTCAGGACGAGGCTTTCCCACACCTGCTCCGAGATATCCAGCGTTTGCCCCAGTGAAGGGACTTCGACAACCAGACATTCAGGATCGCTTTCTTCCCGTTCGGAGGAACCATCGTCCTCCTGACTCGCTGAGAAAAGATACAGGAAATCCTCGTCAAATGCAAGACGTATCGGATCAAGACAGCGCGTACAGAATGTACATACGGCGCCTTTCAGGGAAAGCGCCATAATTATCCGCGCTTCTCTTCGAGAGAGAACTCCGGACACTGTTACCGGATCCCCGAGGATGTATTCGAGATCGTAACAGGAGACCTTTTCGGCAACGCGGATCTCCCGGGAGAAACGGACTCCCTGCTCTTCGGCAGAGGGAAGATCGACAACGAAATTGTCCTTCCCGAACACCAGCCGACCTCCGTTCTTCTATCTTCCGACGATACGCTTGGTATCCCGCGCGATGACGAGCTCCTCGTTCGTCGGAACAACCAACACGGCTACCGTCGCGTCATCCGTGCTGATAATCCGTTCCTTGCCCCGGACCTTGTTCTTCTCGGAGTCAATCTTTATGCCGAGAAACTCGAGTCCGGAACAGATCTTTTCCCTTCCGGAAACACTGTTCTCACCGATTCCGGCCGTGAAAACCAGCGCGTCGATTCCGCCCATCGCTGCGGCATATGCCCCGATATATTTCCGGATTCCGTAATACAGCATTTCTTCGGCAAGCTTCGCTCTCGAGTTTCCCGAAGAGGCCGCCTCCTCGACGTCTCTCAGGTCGCTGCTGACTCCTGAAATTCCCTGGATTCCGCTTTCCTTGTTCAGGATATGCGCCAGCGCCTTCGTATCCAACCCCTCTTGTTCCGCTAAATAGAACAAAAGGGTCGGGTCGACATCTCCGCACCGCGTTCCCATGATGACTCCGGGGAGAGGGCTGAATCCCATGCTTGTATCGATGGAGTGGCCATTCTTGACTGCGGTGACCGAACTTCCGTTCCCGAGATGGCATGTGACGATTTTCAGATGGTCGACCGGTTTGCCGAGAAGCTCCGCCGTCCTCTGCGACACGTAGTAGTGGCTCGTTCCGTGGAATCCGTACCTGCGGACGCGATATTTCTCGTAGTAGTGATACGGAACGCCGTACATATACGCATGACTGGGCATCGTCTGATGGAACGCTGTATCGAAAACTCCGACCTGCGGGATCTCCGGCAGCGCTTCCGTCATCGCTTCGATTCCCATGAGGTTCGCGGGATTGTGGAGCGGGGCGAGAGGAACGCATTCCTGAAGGGCCGCAATGACTTCGTGGTTAATGAGGACTGAACCGGCGAACTTCTCTCCTCCGTGAACGACCCTGTGCCCTACGGCCTTGAGTTCGTCAAGCGAAGAAAGAACTCCGTGAGAGGGATCCAGCAACGCGTCGAGGACCATGCGTATGGCGACCTTGTGGTTCGGAATGTTTGCGTTGATCGTCACGGTGTCCATTCCCGCCTTCGAGTGCTTGATTCTGGATCCCTCGATGCCGATCCGCTCGACCAATCCCTTTGCGAGGACCTCTTCCCGGGTCATCGAAAAGAGTTGATATTTGAGCGACGAGCTTCCACAGTTCAAAACGAGAACCTTCATACCAGTTCCTCCCTTTTCCTTGACGGTGATGATCC
>CALFXN010000081.1 GCA_937957815.1 uncultured Synergistales bacterium | reverse complement strand
AAATGCCGGCTAGCCTCCCCCAGGATGTCGATTCGAAGAATCTCGTCGCTGGGGCCGTGGCCGGTACCGGCATTATGAAGAAATCCCCCGGCTCCGGAGGGGAAGGATTTGATTCCCCAGAGGCTACGCGTCAGGAGCCTACACGTACGCGGCCCAAGACGGGAGCGGAGGATTCCAACGGCAATATAGCGCTTCCGGAAGAACGCGGCAAGGCGGCGGATTCCGGCGAAGGAAACGCCGGGAAAGTTGCGGAAGAGAACCCTTCCGGAATGGCGGACCGAGAAGCGACTGCTGCAGGTGAGAACGAGAAAGTCTCGTATCGGCTTGCGAAGGACAGAGACGCCGAATATATGCAGGCCGTCGAAACCGGCGACATGGAAACGGCGCAGAGGATGGTCGATAAAGCGGCAAGCGCGGCGGGGTTTGTCGTCCAGAATGTACACCATGGGACGAAGCGTATAGACCGCATAGGAAACAGGATGGACCCAAAACGTGCGACCAGCGGCCCCATGCCGTTCTTTACCGACGATCCGGATATCGCGGAGAACTATTCGAAAGGCAAGAATGACAATAGTCTTGAAATCCCCGACAGCTTTGACGCGTGGTTCAAAGTGAAGATCGGGAAGGGGAAGCCGAAAAACATATCCGACGCCTGGTATTACATGACCACCGAACAGAGAAGAAAAATCAACTCCTTGCTTCCCCATGTTGTGAACGTCGACGAAAACGGCGACGTAACGGACGGTTTTCGCGTAGACAAAGAACGCTATGGAGTAACAAGTGGCGACCACTGGGAATACACGATTAAAGAGAACCGGGGGAACACGCTCAAGGCTGCCGTCGACATTTGGCTGAACAGCGGTGCGATTTTTGACTTGGAGGAAGGGTTTGTCGAAATTCTGCGACTCGGCGGGGTCGAAAACGTTACCTTCGAGTCTCCGTGGAAGGAAGTCCCCGGAGTTGTCGACGCGCATCTCATGATCAGAAATCCCTTGAATACTTCCAACATAAATGCGGATGTATTCGACGCATTGGTTGCCGCGTCGAAGGGGAAAAGAGCATCGCAAAAATACGGCGTGGATCATTGGGATAA
>CALFXN010000080.1 GCA_937957815.1 uncultured Synergistales bacterium | reverse complement strand
TCGAGTTCGGTTCCCCGTGCGGCGAGTTCTTCGAAAAGCGCGATCATCGCACCGCTCCCTTTTTCCGGTCAGTTTTCGATGAGGCCCGCGTAGCGGCCGCCGAGCGAGAGAAGCTCCTCGTGGGTTCCGCGCTCGACGACCTTCCCCTGGTGGAGCACGACGATCTCGTCGCAGTCACGGATCGTGGACAGGCGGTGCGCGACGATGAGACAGGTGCAGCCGCGCCTGCGGAGCGCCCTGTCGATGGCCTCCTCGGTGGGGGAATCGAGGGCGCTCGTGGCCTCGTCGAGGACGATCAGGGACGGCGACCGGACGAGCGCGCGGGCGATCTCGAGGCGCTGACGCTGCCCTCCGCTGAAGTTCCGGCCGTTTTCCTCGACGGCCGCGTCGTATCCGCCCTTCCTCGCGGCGATATCCCGGTGGATCATGGCGTCGCGACACGCCGCCACGACCTGCTCCGCCGGGACGGAGGCGTCCCAGAGCGTGACATTCTCGCGGACCGTCCCCTCGTAGAGGACGATCTCCTGATCGACGAACGCGAACGACGTCGCGAGTTCCTCCTTCGAGATGTCCCCGAGCGGCCAGCCGTCGAGAAGCACCTCTCCCGACCACGGCTCGAACAGCCCGCAGACGATCCGGGCGATCGTCGATTTCCCGGACCCCGATCCGCCGACGAGCGCGACGCGCGACCCCGGGACCAGCGTCAGCGAGAATTTTTCGATGAGCGGCTCCGCGAGGCGCGAATAGCCGAACGAGACGTCGCGGAGTTCGAGACGTCCCGAGAGGCGGACCTTCTTCCTCTTCCCCGCGAAGGCGCCCTCGCCGAGCGTCTTCCGCGGCTCCATCCGGGGGTAGCGGAAGACGTCCTCGATGCGGTTGATGTTCCCCTGCGCGGCCTGGAACGAATCCCAGAGCGTGACGAGTTCCGTCACGGGCGCGAGCGTCTGGTTCATGAGCGTCTGGAGCGCGAGAAGCATTCCCATCGTGATGACCCCGTCCATCACGCGGAACCCGCCGAGGCAGAGGACCGCCGCCGTCGCCAGCGACGAGAGCATCGGGAGGAAGGCGTTGATCCGGACGGAGATCCGGGCGAGGGACGTCCGCGCGTCGGCGATCTTCGCGAGATGTCCCGCGAGGCGCGCGAACTGGTCGTCCTCGCCGCCGAAGGACTTGATCGTCTCGATGATGTTCAGGCCGCCGACGGCCGTCCCAGCGAACTTCCCGATCTCCCCGGCGACGCGTTCGTTGAGGTCCGAGCGCTTCCGGTTCACGGAGACGAGCATGAGCGCGCAAAGGACGGCCGTCCCGACCGCGACCGTCGCGAGCTGCGGGTCGTAGAGGGTGATCATGACGCAGTAGAAGCAGACCGTGAGGCACTGGAAGACCGTCGCGGCCAGTTCCCTCGAAAGAAGCTGCGCCACCCTGTCGTTGAGTTCGACCCTGTTGCCGATCTCTCCGGCGTACCGCTGGAGGAAAAACATGTACGGCAGCTGCAGCAGGTGGTTCACGAACGACGCCGATCCCCGGACCGCCATCGCGATCTCCTGCCGCAACAGCACCGATCCCTGAAGCTGCGTGAGCGCCCCCTTGACGACGGCGACGAGCGCCATGAGCGTCAGCAGCGGCCGGAACCATTCGAACCGCCCCTCGACGAGGAGACGGTCGACGAAGACCTGCTGGAACGCGGGCTCCATGAGTCCCGGAATGACGAGCGCAAGTCCCGCGAGAACGGCGAACGCGATCGCCCCGAACGCGCCCCGAAGACGTTTCCCGAGTGCGGCCCACGGACTCCGCCCACGTCCCGCAGGAGTGAAGTCCGGGCCGGGGACGATGGAGAGCGCCACGCCCGTGAACGCCCGGTCGAGCGTCTCCCTGTCCACGATTCGGGGGCCGGAGGCGGGATCGTTGAGATACACCCGGTCTCCGACGACGCCCTCCAGGACGAGAAAGTGATTGAAGTTCCAGAAGAGGATGACCGGAAGCGGAAGATCGCAGAGCCTGTCAGGCTCCTTCCGGAACCCCTTCGCCGTCATGCCGCGCGCGCGCGCCACCTTGAGGATGTTCAGCGCCTTGCTGCCGTCGCGGCTGATGCCGCACTCCTCGCGGAGCGTCTCGAGCGGCAGGTGGAGGCCGTAATGCCCCATGACGATTCCGAGCGCCGCGGCGCCGCATTCGGTCGCCTCCATCTGGATCACCGTCGGCGTCGCGACCCGCCGGTTTTTCCAGGGAGTTCCCGCGATCGCAGGCTCAGCCATCTTTTTTCCCTTCGGAGCGTTCCTCGCCGACCCCAAGGAAGAAGCTCCTGAGGAACGGCAGGATCAGCGTCACGGGGGCCTGCCTCCGGACGACGACCGTCGCGCCGCAGAGCGTCCCGCTCTGGAGCGTGAGGGGCGGCCCGTTCCCCGAGGACCAGTCGTAGCCGCTCTCGGTCTTCTCCGAGGGAATGAGGGCCAGCGTCACCGTGATGGGCGCGCCGCCGCGAGAGAGCGTCTGAACGAGCTGATCGTTCCCGAGAACGCGCGACATCCCCTTCGCCGACGCCGGAAAGGACGACACGTGCGTGACGCGGGCCCGCAGGACGCCGAACTCCTCCTGCTTCACGACCGACGGGGTCACCTGCGCCTCCATGCCGGGGACGATCTTCTTGCCGTCGCGCGGCTGGACATAGGCCCGGACGAAAAGGCGCTCCGTCCCGCCCGTCGTCCTCTCGACCGACAGCAACGCCTCGCCCGCGCCGATGACCTGCCCCTCCGTCTTGAACACCTCGATGACGCGCCCCGCGGCGGGGCTCCGGACCGAGGACTCGAGATCGAGCCGTTCCTCGAAGGCGATCAGCTGCTTTTCGGCGGCGAGGATCCGCATCCCGACGTCGATCTTCTCCTTCTCGCGCTGCGAGGTCGAATCGGCCGCCGTCATGGGGATCCGCGCGAGGTCTTCGTTGTAGGAGAGGATCTCCTGGAGCGCGGCGTTGTACTTGTCCTTCACGTCGAGATATTGGCTTCGCGTGATGAACTTCTTCGCGTAGAGGGCGTCGTAGCGTTCGAGCTGTTCGCGCAGGGCCGACGCGCGTTCGCGCGCGACGCCGAGCGACGCCCCGATCGCCTTCCTGCGTCGCGCGAGGTACTCCGTCTCGAGGGTTTTCCTTGTGTCTCCCATTTCGGCGTCCGTATCGCGCTCGACACGCAGGATCTCGAGCTTCGCCCGGAGTTCGGCGATCTGGTGACGCAGTTCGGGCTGCGCGAGGCGCGCGATGACCTGTCCTTCGGCGACCGGGTCGTCTGCGCCGGCGAGAATCGCCTCGATCCTGCCGTTCCCCGGCGAGGGGGCGTCCTCGATGCCTCCCTGCCGCAACAGGATCCCCTGGCCGCTGACGAGCGTCGTCACCGTACCGAGGAAGCCCCACGCGACCAGGACGCCGAGCAGGAGGATCGCGGCGGCGAGCGCGGCCCACGCGGACGGACGGACGACCTGGAAGAGCATGTCGAGCTGCTCGGGCGAAGACAGCCGGTCGAGGACGGACTGTCGGAAGATCTGTCGCTTCATGGCGTTCCGACTCCTTTGCATCCGCGGAAATCCGTAGCGCATCCGCGGATCTTCGGGTACAATACGTATCGATTTTCTATATCAAAATTTTTTATTATATACGATATTATCCTGCCGGAGGAACCATGGGATACGTTCGCGTGCTGTTCGCCGTTTTTGCGATGTCGTTCGCGTTATCCGGAACGGCTCTTTCGTCGCCGATCTCCGAAGAGGCCTATCTCGACCTTGTCATGGAGCGGAACAACTCCCTGAAAGCCCTCCGGAACGAGATTCGTTCGAGGGGATTTTCGATCCGCTCGGACCTCGCGTCGCAGCACCCGTCCCTGAATCTCGCGGCGGAAACCGACCGCTGGTTCGACCACGACCGCGGCGACCGCTACGTCGACCTCGCCGTGACGCACCGCTTCGACCTCGCGGGACGGTACGGCATCCAGGAACGCGATCTCGTCCTCGGACTCGACATCCTGCGCTGCTCCTACGCCGATTCCGTCAACGACCTCCTCGCGCGGGCCGCCTCGACCTACCGGAGCGCCGTCATGGCGGCGCTGAAGCGCGACGCGATGGAGCGCATCCTCGGGCAGCGGCGCCGGTCGCTGCTCGTCACGCAGGAGAAGTTCGACAAGGAACTCGTCCCGCGTCTCGACCTGTTGCGCGCGAAGTCGCAGGTCGACGACGGCGAGGCGCTCGTCCTCCAGGCGCGCCAGACCTGCGACCAGCGGC
>CALFXN010000079.1 GCA_937957815.1 uncultured Synergistales bacterium | reverse complement strand
GCCTACCTCATCATCCAGATCGAGGGAGATACGGAGGAACGCCTCGAAGACTCCTACGAAACCGTCGGAAAGATCCTCACGGACGGCGGCGCGCTCGAGGTCTTCGTCGCGGAGAGCCGCACGGAATCGGCGGCGATATGGAACGTGCGCCAGAACCTCGCCGAAGGGGCGCGGAACTACGACCCGTACGCGTCGCTCTCGGGCGATCTCGTCGTTCCGCTGTCGGCCGTTCCCGAAATGGTCGCCGAAAGCCACGCGGCCGCGAAGCGGCGCGGCATCGAGATGGCGCTTCTCGGCCACATCGCCGACGGAAACCTGCACCCGATCATCTTCAAGCCTAAGGACATGGAGCCGCACGAGTGGGCGGAATTCGCGGAGGAGTACTTCGAGGAACTCGTCAGGGTCGCCGTCAGACTCGGCGGCGTGGGAAGCGGCGAGCACGGCGTCGGCTTCGTCAAGATGCCGATCTTCCTCGGGACGAAGTCCGACGAGGAACTCGCGATCCTGCGCGGCATCAAGGCGTCCTTCGATCCCGACAACATCATGAACCCTGGGAAGGTCCTGGGAGACTACTAGACACGACAGCGCTTCATCGAACGCGGAACGCGACGCTCGATCCGGCAGCATACAGCAAAGGGGGGGTATGGAAATGGTGAGGAAGGAATGGGGACCACTTGCGGTGGCGTTTGTCTGGTTCACGACTCACTTCGGCGGAGGGTTCGCGAGCGGCAGGCAGCTCGTTGACTTCTTCGTCGGCTACGGGTGGTACGCGGCGTTCACGCCGGTCCTGGCCATCCTGATCGTCGGATGGGTCCTGTATTACGCCTGGGAGTTTTCATTCATTCACAAGGCATACGACTACCGGGAGTGGATGGACCGGTTCTTCCATCCGTATTCGATCTTCTTCTCGAATGCGTTCGAGGTCATGTACCTCATGATCCTCCTCATCGCGTCGGCCGTCGCCATCGCGACGGGGGGCACGGTCATGCAGCAGCTCCTCGGGACGGGCTACGTGATGAACACGGTCATCGTCGCGGTCTGCATCTTCTTCCTCACGATCTTCGGCGCGGAAGTCGTCCGGCGTGCGGCGACGGCCATGGCGCTCCTGATCATCATCGGGATGCTCATCATCTACGTCGCGAACCTCGTCGTGAACCTGCCGCAGCTGATCGGCGTCCTCGCCTCCGCCCCGGCGCCGAAGGGCTTCGGAGAGGCGTTCTGGGCAACGGCGAAATACATCGGCTTCCAGACGTGCGCCATGGGGGCCTACATCGCGGTCGCCGACGCGCTCATGAGCCACGAGGACGTGAAGAAGGCGTTCGGCTACGGCGTCCTCGTCAACGCCGGGGTTCTCTGGCTCGCGACGCTCGGCGTGCTCGCGCACTATCCGACGATCGTCGCCGAGAAGGTCCCGGTGCTCTACGTCGCGGCACACGGCGGCGGCGGCGCGTTCGGAACCGGCATCGTATCGATCCTGATCTTCCTCGCCGTGGTCTCCACGGGCGTCAGTCTGATCTACGGCGGCGCGCGGCGGATCGTCGGCTGGTGGTGCCGGACGCACAGGGGAAGCAGCGACCGCGCGGCGAACATCGTCGCGTCGCTCGCGTACGTCCTCATCACATGGGGCGTCGCGCTGTTCGGCCTGCTCCCGCTCATCGCGAAGGGGTACGGCTATCTCGGGTCGATCGCGATCTTCCTTCTCGTCATTCCGATCCTGTTCGTCGGGCTGTTCCGTTCGAAAAGCTGGAAGGCCAACTGAGTCTCGTTCCGAAACGACGCAGCACAAAAGCGCCCGGCCTCCGACACGGAGGTCGGGCGCTTTTCGTTTCCCGCCTTGCGGCGGACTCGTGCGTTCTTTGCCGGGACGGCGCGGATATGCTATGCTTTCCGGAAAAAATTGCATGCAATCCGAAATGAGGTCTGATCATGACACCCAACCGCATGATTCCGGAAGAGACATCGCGGCTTTCGTCCATCCGCGCGCACGGACTCTTCCTGCTTCTGTCCGGCGCGTATTTCCTGAGCATCTTCCTCCGAACCTCGGCGGCCGTCGTCATGCCCGCCGAGGCGGAGCGCCTCGGGATGACCGCGTCGCTCATCGGCTTCCTGTCGAGCCTGCACTTCTACTCGTACGCCTTCATGCAGCCCGTTTCGGGCATCCTCCACGACCGGTTCGGACCGCTTCGCGTCTCCGGGATCGGAATGCTCCTCGCCGCCCTCTCGAACTTCCTCGTCGCGTGGGAGGCCACGCCCATGACGCTCGGAGCCTGGCGCTTCCTCTCGGGATTCGGGCTCGCTCCGATGTACTCGGCCGGGCTCGTCTTCCAGGCGTACGCGTTCCGCCCCGAGCGCTACTGCCTCTACTCCGCCGTGAACTTCACGATCGCGGATTTCGGAGCCGTGGCGTCGGTCGTCTGCCTGGGCGTCGCGCTCGACGCGTTCGGCGTCCGCCTCTCGTTCGCCGGACTCGGGGCGATCTTTCTGGCCGTTTCCGTATCGCTGCTGCTCCAGTCGCGGCACGATCCCGTGCGGTGCGCGGCGCACGACCGGCCGGAAGGGAAGAATCTGCGCGAGTTCGCCGCGGGACTCGGCCGCGCGGCCCTGACGATCGCGAAAAGCCGGTCGCTGCGCGCAGTCCTGCCGTGTTGGATCATGTCGTCGTCGACGCTCTTCTCGTTCCAGGGGCTCTGGTCGGTCTCGTGGTTCGCGGCCGCCTACGGTTGCCCAGCCGCTACGGCACGCTTCCTCGCCTCGCTCACCGGAATCGGCATGATGATCGGTCCGACGGTCGCGAGCCTCATCGGGGCGCAACCATCGCGGATCCGCGGTCTGCTGCTCCGGTCGGCGGCCGCGAACGCGCTCATGTGGGTCTGCCTCGTGCTGTCGATGACGCTGCGTCTGCCGATATGGGTCTCGGGCGCGCTCACGCTGCTTTCGGGAATCACGATCGGCGTCATGGGGATCTACATCGTCGGCGGCGTCAACGAGCACGCTCCGGCCGGCGAGAAAGGCGCCATTTTCGGGATGATGAATATGGCGACGGTGCTTTCGGCGGTTGTCGCGCAGTGGGGAACCGGCGCGATCATCAACAGATTCCCCGCGTCCATCGCCGGAACCTATGCGTCCGGCGGCTACGCCGCGAGTTTCTTCGTCGTCGCGGCCGCGATCGTCCTCTGCGTGTTTCCGGTCATTCGCTACCGGGAACGCGACTGACGGGCGACCAGCAGCCCGGCGAGGACGAACGCCGCGCCGACGATCTTGCCGCCTCCGGTCGCGTCGCCGAGAAGCACCGGCGCGACCACCATGCTCACGGTCGGCGTCACGAAGTGATAGAGGACCGTGCCGACGGGGCCGATGTCGCGGACGCCGCGGTACCACAGGGTGAACGCGGCGACCGTCCCGAAGAGCACGATGTAGCCCATGCCGAAAAGCGCGCCGGCCGACGGGCGGACCCAGAGGGACGGCGGCGTCAGCCAGAGGCCGAACGGCAGCAGGACGACCGAGCCGACGATCATGACGAGGCTCGTCACGCAAACCGGCGAGTGGATTTCAAGGAGCGGACGCGCGAGGACCGCGTAGAGCGCGAAGAGGAACGCCCCGCACGCGATGAGCGCGTTTCCCGCGAGATACCCCTGCGCGAACGAGAATCCCCCTCGTGACGACACGAGGACGAGAATCACGCCCGCGAAGGCGGTCAGCGTCCCCACGCAACGTCGTTTCGCGAACGGCTCCCTCCCGGTCAGGGCGCACCAGACGCCCGTGATGAGCGGCGACGTCGAGATGATGAGGGCGGCTGTCGACGCGGATGTCCGATGGATTCCCATCGTGAAGAGAATGTTGTATACACCGACGCCGAGCAGTCCGAGAACGAGCAGCGAACGCATTTCCGGTCGGGGAATTTTCTTTTCCCGAAGGGCCAGAAGCAGTGCGAAGACACAGGCCGCCGCCCCGAACCGGAGCACGAGGAACTGGCCCTCCGGGATCGACTGCAGAACCCATTTCGTGACGGGGTAATTCACCCCCCAGAGAATTCCGGCGAGAACCGCGCTCGCGTCCGGTTTCCGGGGCATATCCGGGAGGGCGTCGCGAGACTCCGGCGCGTCATCGCCTGACAGTTGCACGTCAAAAACTATCGCATTCCTGCATATTCAATTTTTATGGAAATATTCATATTTGAAGTGAAGTGGAATTCTCACGGGGTATCTTTATGTATTGTCTCGTACCGCGAGAATATGATATGGTACGAAACGACGTTCCGGCGA
>CALFXN010000078.1 GCA_937957815.1 uncultured Synergistales bacterium | reverse complement strand
CGAAACGCTCCGTTCGGAGGCGTATTCGTCGCGATCGCTCGGGCGCGGATGCGAACGTTCGGAATCCTGTAGCCTCCCGTCGCGTGGAGGGCGGCCCGCTGAAGAACGACGATGCTCATCGTGGTGTACGCTCCGCCGTCAAGGAGAATATCGATATCCGCTGCCGCCAGGGATCCATCCGGATGTACGCCGGTTCTGTGACGGATGATGGACGGATGACGCTTCGTGGAACAGAGGATGTCCTCTTTTCTGTCGTGGACGATACGGACCGGATGCCCCGATTTGAGCGCGAGGAGTGACGCGTGGAGCGCGAGTACCGAGGGGTAGTCTTCCTTTCCTCCGAACCCTCCTCCGGTCACGGCCTGTCTGACGATTACCCTGTCAGCCGGGAGAAGCAGTCCGCGGCAGAGAGCGTTGTGTACGTAATACGGGCACTGCATGGAGCCTGTGACGTCGATGCCTCCGTCAGGGCCCGGAGTCGCGACGATTCCCTGCGTCTCGAGGTAGATGTGTTCCTGATATCCCGTTTTGTATGTTCCCTCGACGATTCTTTCCGAAGAGGCGAATCCGGCCTCGATATCGCCGCTTCCGATTCGGTATTCCATGATGATATTGTCGGGAGGGAAGATGATTTCGTTTCCGGAAGCGGCGTCCTCCACGGAGAAGAGCGCCGGGAGCTCTTCGATTTCGGCCGAAAGATGCCGGATGGCCTCCGCCAGCGTCGATGCGTCAGGCGCGGCAACGATGGCAAGTGGTTGAGTCGCAAAGCGGATTTCATCGTCCGCAAGGATAGGAAGATCGTCCCGGACCATCGAAACGAAATTCGGCCCCGGAAGATCTTTTGCCGTCAGACAGACGACCGATGACCAGTCGAACGATTCGCGTCTGTGAATCGCAAGGAGCTTTCCGCGCGGGACGGGAGAACGAAACGTTCCTCCGATCCACGCATCGGGGGTCGGAATATCTCCGACGTACCGCGCCCGTCCCGTTACCTTGGACCATGCGTCATGTCGCGTAACGTCGGAGCCGACCGTACGGAATCCTTTAGTCTCGCTCATCGGCGTCGCCGGACCTCCCCTGCGCAATGCTGGATGATGCGTGTCTGCTTCATTTCAGATTTCGCAGAAACGCTCCGCGAACTTCCTCCACGGATTCACATCCGTGTTCGTTCAGCCACGCTTCCGCTTCCGCGGCGATCTTTCCATAGATCCCAGGACCGCCGAGAATGGCCGCAGTACAGACCTGCACCAGCGAAGCTCCGGCCATGAAGAAGCGGATTGCGTCTTTCCCGGACGAAACCCCGCCTACGCCGATAACCGGTTTGTTCTGCGCCTGTGCTATTTCGGCGACGATGCGCAGCGCAATAGGATGAATCGCCGGGCCGGAAAGCCATCCGAATGAATTCTTCGATCCGAGAGGGGGACGCGCCGTTTCGATGTCGAAGTCGAGTGCAGGGCCGACGGAGTTGATTGCGACGAAAGCGTCGACGTACGCCGACGCTTTGGAGGCGAGTTCCCCGATATCAGGAGTCGAAGGGGAAATCTTCATCCAGATCGGGACGCTGACACTTTCGCGCAGGGCTCTCGCCACGTCGAGGAGTGGTTCGATGGATTTTCCGATGTAATGCGTCGAGAATTCTATCGCGTCGGGGAACACTTCTTTCTCGAGCATCTTTCCGAGCTTCGAGACGTCTTCCGGCGAATATCCGATCGACACGATCAACGGAACGCCGGTTTTCCTGACTTCCCGGTACGCGTCGAGGAAAGAATCCGCAGTCTGTTCGGACCACGTTTCGCAGTTCAGAAGACCGGAGGCGCACTTGCGGATCGTCGGACGGGGATCTTGCGCCGGGACGACCGAGACTGTTTTCGTGACGATTCCGCCCGCTCCTCCGCGAACCGCGGCGAGCATTCTCTCGGCGGTCGCCACGTTGGGGCCTGCGGCGGACAGGACAGGATTCCTGAAAAACACGTTGGTGATACGGGTCTGAAGAGACGCCAACATACATGCCCCTTTCCCTATCGGTGCAGGAAATGCGAATATCTCTCGTGAAGAGCGGCTGCGACCCGGGTTCCTTCGCGCCGCGCCGCGTTTTCGTCAAAATGAGGAAAACGGCCGTCTTTCCATAGAACGCGGCCGTCGACAACCGTCATGAACGCCCGTCCCTGCTTCGCCCCGAAGACGAGGTGAGCGACGATGTTTTCCGGACGCACGGGAGTCAGAGGAACATAGTCCGGAACCGCGATGTCGGCGGCTGCTCCGGCTTCAAAACCGGAACATGCGGGAAAAAAACGGGAAAGCGCTTCCCGCCGGTGCTTGAAAAACATGTCTCCGGTCCGTTCCGCCGGTTCCCCACCGCCCTTGCCGAGAAGAATGTAGGATCGCAGACTCTGGACCATGTCGCCCGCCATGCCGTCTGTTCCGAGGAGATATCTGGAAACAGCATCCCTGTCCATTTTTCCGATTCCGTTGTTGGCGTTCGATTCGGGATTGGTCACGACGAGCGGATTCACGGAATGAAGGATTTCGAGATCCCGTGCAGAAAGATGAACGGCATGCGCAAGGATCGAAGACGGTTCGAGAAGTCCGTGTGCGGAAAGCCTTTCGACGGCGCCCGAGTAGCCGAGCGATCGGCAGACATCCACGTCGTCCGGAGCTTCGGCGCAGTGGACGTGCACCGGAACTCCATCGGGCCTGTTTCGCGCGACCTCCCGCAGCGTCCCTTCGGAGAGCGTCAGGGACGCGTGGAGTCCGAAGAGACCTCGGATCATCCCATCCTCCATGTAATTTCTGCAGAAGGTCGAATTTTCCTCGATATGGCGGTATGCTTCGGCGGTTCCGAAGCGGTCGGACGTCTCGAAGCAGAGAGAACCTCGGATTCCGGTTTCGGAAAACGCGCGGGCGACGGTCTCGAGGCTTCCGGCGACGTATCCCATCGACGCATGATGGTCGAATACCGTCGTGGTCCCGTTTTTGATCGACTCCGCGAGCCCGAGAAGGGCCGAAAAAAAGACGCTTTCTTCGACGAGAACCCGATCGAGCTTCCACCAGAAGTTCTCGAGAATCTGGGAGAACGTGTCGGTCCTCCCGCACGGTTTCAGTCCGACCGCGAAATACGAATAGAGATGATGGTGAAAATTGACAAACCCAGGAAGAATCAAACGGCCTTCCACGTCGATGAACCGTTCCGTCGTTCGCTTCGCCTCGATCGAAGGGAGGATCCGAAGGATTTTTCCCTTATCGATAACGATGGCGCCGTCGGGAAGAAACACCCGTTCCCCGTCAGAAACGACCCCGCCTCCGATCGCGAATGCCGATATCGTGTCACGTGTCATCGTGCCACCACGTCAGGAAACGCCACGTCGCCCGATCTCCCGGAGGACCTTCTCGGGCGTCATCGGAAGATCGAACATGCGAATTCCGATCGCATCGAATATCGCATTGGCGATAGCGGGGGCCGGTCCGTTGATGCCGATTTCTGCAATCGATTTCGCGCCAAAGGGCCCCGTTGGCTCGAAGGAATCGAGAACGATCGTCTTCATCGGCGGAACGTCGGCTGCGGTGTAGATTTTGTAGTCCCAGAAGGACGGATTCGTGACGCGTCCGCTGGAGTCGAACAGCAGCTCCTCGCAGAGTGCGAAACTGATGCCGTTGACCGTCGCGCCTTCGATCTGTCCCTCGACCATTCGCGGATTCAGGGCGACGCCGCAATCGGCGACCGACACGAACGAGAGGACGCGAACCGTTCCCGTACGGATATCAACTTCGACCTCGGCAAACTGGGCGATGAACGGAGCGGGCGATTCGTCGGCCACAAAGGATGCCGTCGCCTGAATCTGCGCCTGATTCGTCGTATACGTCGCCCGGCACGCGATATCTTCGAAGGAGACGGAACGGTCTGTCCGGATATCGACAACGCTCATGGCGCGAAGGGAAAGGGACGTCGCGTCGCACTCCAGCATGGGTGCCGCGATCGAAAGGATTTGTTCACGGATCTTCTCCGAGCAGAGCTGCACCGCTTTTCCCGAGATGTACGTCGTCGAGGATGCGTACGCGCCGGTATCGAACGGAGTGAGGTCGGTATCGGACGAAAGGACGATGACCTTCTCCATGGGGAGCGTAAGCGTTT
>CALFXN010000077.1 GCA_937957815.1 uncultured Synergistales bacterium | reverse complement strand
CGCATCTCCTCATGAACACGTCCATGGCTCCGCTGGCTAACGAGCTTGTCCGTCAGGCCGAATGGTATGGGGTCGATGCGATGGCCGCCGTCAAGCTGGCGTACGGTAATTTCGGCGCCCCGGCCGTCGACTGGGTGAGCCCGGGAATCAAAGGCAGCAACCCGAATCTTGCAAAGGAGTTCTTTCCGAAGAGAGACGTTGCGAAAGCCAGGGAGTGTCTCAAAAAAGCGGGATATGCCAATGGAATCGAGCTTGAAATAGTAGTTCCGAGCAGTCAGCAGGAGCGCTGCGACATGGCTGAGGTTTTTCAGGCCCAGCTGGCAGAGGTAGGGATAAAACTCAAGGTCAATATCATGGAAAGCAGCTCCTGGAACGCGTATATTCTCGCCGGAAAGGCGCAGTTGACGATCTACGGTTTCTCCGCGGCGGATTTCGAGGCGGACAGATCGTTGGTTCAGTTTATGCCTTCAAACGTGAATTACAACATCTGCAAATTCAATAACAAGGAATTTCAGGACATCGTATCGAAGTCATTCGTAACGCTGGACAATGAAGAGAGGTATGCACTCTATCGCAACGCCATCGTTCTGCTGATGAAGAACCATGTCTGTGTCCCTCTCTGGCATAAGGAACTCAATGCGGCTGTCAAGGAAAACATAAAGGGATTCAAGATCACCCGCTCGTACGAGCATCATTATCTTCAGTACGTCCATCGAGATCAATAGAGCGGGGTAGAGTGAGGGGCGGAAGGTCGGCCGGCGGGGCCGATCCTCCGCCCCTCACCAGCCTGAAGTTTCGGCCGCATGTGCCGGGTAGTTTCTCTCATGCATCGAAGCACATCATGGAGGTCCTGAATGGTCAAGTATGTATTGCGCAGGTTGATTTCAATGTTCCTGGTTCTTCTTGCGAGCGTGACGATCATTTTCACGCTGATGTATTTTGTCCCGGGCGATCCCGCAATATCGTTGCTTGGGGAAGGCGCGACCGTAGAAGCCGTCAGGGATATTCACGAAAAACTGGGGCTGGACGATCCGTATATCGTGAGGCTGGGACGCTACATGTGGGGTTTCTTGCACGGAGATCTCGGCGCGTCGTATCGAAGCAAGAGGCCCGTGTTCAACGAGCTTCTCGCGCGTTATCCGACGACGCTGACCTTATCTTTCGGGAGTACCGCTCTTGGAGTCATAATAGGCGTTTCCGTCGGCATTATTTCGGCTGTAAAACAATATTCGATGTTCGATCGTATTTTTACGACAATTTCTCTTTTTGGAGCGTCGGCGCCATCGTTCTGGATTGCCATGGTGTTGGTTCTGCTCTTTTCACTGTGGCTCGGCTGGTTGCCGGCTACGGGAAGTTACGGCATCAAGTACTGGATACTGCCCGTGTTCACTTTGGGGCTTCAATGCAGCGCGTCGATAATGCGTATGACGCGTTCGAGCATGCTCGAGGTCATCCGCCAGGATTATGTTCGCACCGCGCGGGCAAAGGGGCAGAGCGAGCTGAATGTTATCGTCAACCATGCATTGCGAAACGCGCTCATCCCGATATTGACCACGGTCGGGATCAAACTGTGCGGTTTTCTCGGAGGAGCCGTACTGGTCGAAACGGTATTCGCGCTTCCGGGGCTTGGCAAATTCATTCTCGATAGCGTCACTTTCCAGGACTATCCGGTTGTGCAGGGCGGCGTGGTATGGATCTGCCTGAACTGCATCGTTATAACCTTTCTCGTCGATTTGCTCTACGGGCTTGTCGATCCGCGCATACGAAGCATGTACGAAATAAAGAAGCCTCAACGCAGCCAGAGTTCTGGAGGGCACTGACATGAGTCTCAAGGATTCCCTCAATCGTCGCGGCAATAGTCCCATGAAAGACGTTTGGCGCAAACTGAAAATGAACCGATGGGCGATGATAAGCCTGGTGGTAGTCGTTCTCCTCGTCATCGCAGCCATTTTCGCTCCGTACATCACGCCCTATGATTACGCCAAGCAGGATTACGCCAACGTCCTCAAGTCCCCCAGTATGGAACATCCTTTCGGAACGGACAATTTCGGAAGAGACGTGTTGAGTCGGATCATTTACGGCAGTCGGTACACCGTGTTCATCGGACTTGGCTGCATAACGATCTCTTCGATCCTGGGCGTTTCTCTGGGACTGATCGCGGCGTACTTCTCGAAACTGGACAATATCATCATGCGGACTCTCGACATAATCATCGGAATGCCCACGATGACGCTCCTTATGTGCATCATCGCCGTCCTTGGAGTCAATATCACAAACATGATCATCGCCCTTTGCGTCACATCCATTCCGAACTTCGCCAGGATCGCCAGAGCGCAGGCGCTCACGGTGAAGAACCAGGAATTTATCGAAGCGGCGATCGCTATCGGAGCCGATGACAAGAGAATTGTATTGAAGCACATTCTCCCGAATTCCATTGCGCCAATCATAGTGGAATTCAGCCTTGGGGCCAGCCAGATCGTTCTGTTGAGCGCTTCGCTCAGCTTCATAGGAATGGGCGTCCAGCCTCCGACGCCCGAATGGGGGCTGATGATTTCGGCTGGAAGGCCTTACCTCAGATCCGCGTGGTTCATGTCCATCATTCCCGGTCTCGCGATAATCCTGTTGACGTTCGTTCTCAATTATCTCGGAGACGGCTTGCGGGATGCTTTGGACCCGAGATTGAACAAATAGTCGACGGTGGTGTTCACATGACCGAAAAACTTCTGGAAATAGAAAATCTGTCGGTACGCTATACGGTCAACAAGGTAACCGTGGAGGCCGTAACGGATCTTTCGCTCGGAATATCTTACGGAGAATGCGTCGGTCTGGTGGGAGAGACCGGCGCGGGCAAAACCACAACGGCCTTGGCCATCATGGGACTTATTCCGGATCCCCCCGGGAAAATCGTAAAGGGACACATACGATTTGAAGGCGAGGAACTTCTGTCCAAGACTCAGAAACAGATGAGGAAAATACGGGGCAATTCGATTTCGATGATATTCCAGGATCCGATGACCTCCCTCAATCCCGTCATACGGGTCGGGGATCAGATTATGGAAGTCCTTCTTCTGCATAATGACATCTCGAAAGCCGAAGCGACGGTTAAAGCCCAGAAGATGCTCGAAATGGTCGGTATCCCCGCAAACAGGTACCCCGAGTATCCTCACCAGTTTTCCGGCGGCATGAAACAGAGGGTCATGATCGCGTGCGCACTGGCGTGTAATCCGAAGCTCCTCATCGCGGACGAACCCACGACGGCTCTTGACGTCACCATTCAGGCCCAGATTCTGGAACTCATCGGAAATCTGAAGAAGGAGTTCAACACGGCCATGTTGATGATCACGCACGATCTGGGCGTCGTATCGGAAGTATGCGACAAAGTCGCGGTCATGTATGCGGGCAACGTCGTCGAGCACGGAACTGTGAGCGCCGTGTACGACAATCCAGCTCACCCGTATACGCGCGGCCTTTTCAAATCCCTGCCGAGCCTCGACGAAGATGTCGAACGTCTCGAGCCGATCGCCGGGATGATGCCCGGTCCGTCGAACTTGCCTCCGGGTTGCCGTTTCTCTTCTCGATGCCCCGAATGTTCCGATCGCTGCACAGGAGAGTTCCCGAAATATGTCGAAGTGGAACCGGGGCACGTCGTCGCATGTATTGGAGTCCGAGGATGAAACGAGAGGAGGGGCGATGTATGGATGCCCTTTTATCCGTAAAGGACCTTAAGAAGTATTTTCCCACGAAATATGGACTGCTTCATGCCGTGGACGGAGTTTCTTTTGATGTCCCGAAGGGATGCACTCTTGGCGTCGTCGGAGAATCCGGCTGCGGCAAGTCCACGCTCGGCCGCGTTATTCTGCACCTTCTCGATCGATCCGGAGGCAAGATATGGTTTGAAGGGGAGGAAATAAGCGACGCGCCGAAGGAGCGGATCCACGAACTCCGCAAGGACATGCAGATCATATTTCAGGATCCGTTTTCCTCGATCGATCCGCGAATGTCGGTGAGTCAGCTCATCGGAGAACCCCTGGAAATCTATGACGTCTGCAGGAACAAGTCCCAGCTCAGAGATCGAGTCGTGGAAATCATGGAGACGGTCGGATTGGCGTCGCGTCTGGAAAATTCCTA
>CALFXN010000076.1 GCA_937957815.1 uncultured Synergistales bacterium | reverse complement strand
CCAGAAGAACGTCGGATTGAACAGGTAGAGGATGCCGCCCCACGCGATTCCGATGCACATCCCCCACCAGTGGACGTTCATCGCGTCGGCCCACGACGTCCCGCGGTCGTCCCGCGTCTGCGTGCCCCATCCGACGGACCGCCCGAGGAGCGTGCCGACGACGAACGTGCTGTGGAAGAGCATCCGGACCGGAGCGAGCAGCGTCGACAGGACGACCTCGAGCAGAACGCCCGCGGTCATCGGGATCGCTCCGCCGTAGAGATGCAGCTCGCCCCTGATCGCCGCGAGCAGGATGCTCAGGAGCTTCGGCAGGAAGAGCACGACGGCCGTCGACGCGAGAAGCGTGATCGCCCAGTGGGGGTACCAGACGGGCCATTCCGGAAACAGCGTCTTGACGCCCGGGAAGTATTTCGGCTCGAAGAGCACCTCGGCGATCGCCTCGGCGGAGCTCACTGCGAGGAAGAGCAGCCAGAGCAGCGCCGATCCGTAGGACATGATGCCGTTGATGAAGAGCGCCCGGTGCGCCGGGAAGAATCCCCGCGTGAAGAGCAGCCGCATGTGCTGGAGGTTTCCCTGGCACCAGCGTCGGTCGCGCTTGAGTTCGTCGATGAGCGTCGGCGGCGTCTCCTCGTAGCTTCCCCTGAGGTCGTACGCGAGCCAGACTCCGTACCCCGCGCGGCGCATGAGCGCCGACTCGACGAAATCGTGGCTCAGGATGTCGCCTCCGAGAGGACCGCCGCCCGGCAGGCGGGGAAGCTCGCAGTGGCGCATGAACGGTTCGACGCGGATGATCGCGTTGTGTCCCCAGTACTGGGCGTCGCCGAGCTGCCACCAGTGGAGCCCCGCCGCGAACATCGGCCCGTAGACGTGGTTCGCGAACTGCTGGGCGCGCGCGATGAGCGTCTCCCGGTTCACGCCGGCCGGCGGCGTCTGGAGAATGCCGATATCCGGTCGCCGCTCCATGATCTGGACGATGCGGACCATCGTCTCTCCGTCCATGATGCTGTCCGCGTCGAAGACGATCATGTACCGGTAGTTCTTTCCCCATCGGCGGCAGAAGTCCGCGACGTTGCCGCTCTTGCGCTTGATGTTCGAGCGGCGCCTGCGGTAGAAAATGCGTCCGAACGCGCCGAGCGAGGCGCAGAGGCGGTACCAGGCCTCTTCTTCCATCACCCAGACGTCGGGGTTCGTGGAGTCGCTCAGGATGAAAATATCGAAGCGATCTCCCTGTCCCGTCTCCGCGAGCGTCTCGAACGTCGTCCGGACGCCTGCCATGACCCGGTCGACATCCTCGTTGTAGATCGGGATCAGGATCGCGGTGCGCGCGCCCTCGTCCGGGATGTCGTGCGAAAGATCGCGGATGGCTTCGGTTACCGAGAGCCGGTTTTTTCCGCGCAGGAGCACGAAGAAACCGAGAAGCGCCGTCCAGAAGCCGATCGAGATCCACGCGAACAGAATCGCGAAGATCACGACGAGAACGATTTCGAGCGACGATCCTCCCTTGTGCGGGAGGATCTGCGACATAGTCCGGCTCGCGACGAAGGTCGGAAGCAGAACCAGAACGATCAGAAGAATCCTGCGCCAGCTCGCGGTCCTGTTCCAGGAGATCGTCAGCTTTTCGAGCGGAGACATCCGGTCGCCCTCACTTTCGCGCGTCGGAGACGAACAGGTCGCGGAGCCATCTGCGGACGAATCGCGACAGCGCGGTCCGCCACGGGGAGCGGTCGAACTTTCGCGGTACCATGGTCCCCCGGTTCAGCGGCGGAAGCGACGAGATGAAGGCCCCCTCCTCGTCCACGATGCCCCGGTCGAGCTCCTGCTCGTGGAGAAGTTCGCGGAGCGTGCGCATCGATTCCGCGACGGACGCCGGACCGCTGCGCTTCAGCGACTCGAGCGCGAGCTCGATTCCGCCGAACGGAGGAAGATCCAACGCTCGCATATACAGCAACACACGGTCGCGCGCGACCTGCCACTCGAGCTGTTTCCGTTCCGATTCCGCCGACATGGCCGCCGGTCTCCTACGGTTGAAGGTCGTAGACCCACGTCACGGTCAGCGGGTCGGGGAGGTTCTCTCCCTTTTTAAGGAGCGCTTTCAGGCGGATCGCCGGCTTCGACGTCGGAAGAACGCCCTTGAGACGGTCGGCGTCGATCTGGACCTGCAGGAAGAGTCTCCAGCCGCCGGTCGCCTCGTTCTTCTGGAGCTGCTTCTCCGTGAGCTTCGCCCCGTCGCCGATCGTGACGACGCTCGTGAGCCCCGCGTCGGCCGGAAGTTCGGCGAGAGTCTCCCCTTCGAAGTCGATGACGAAGCGCCGCATCGACTCGTCCTTCAGGCGGATCGTCCGCGTCGCGACCGGAATTCCGAGCGGGATGAAGCTCTCGTCCGGGGCGAACCACGTCATGCGGTACGAGAACGGTTCGGGCGCGAGGAGCGGCCGCTTGATCTCGACGGTTTTCCCTTCGGCGTCCATGCTCACGGGATTCGCCGGAACCCAGAACGAGACGATGTTGTCGTTGATCTCGGAGTCGGTCGGGATCTCGATGAGTTCGACGCGTCCCTGTCCCCACGGGCCCTTCGGTTCGATCCAGACCGACGGGCGGAGCTCGTAGCGCGCCTCGAGATCCTGGTAGTGGTCGAAATCCGTGTCCGCCTGCAGAAGTCCGAACCCCGCCGGGTGCGTCATCGGAAACGGCGTGATCGTCAGACGCCGCGGATTCTCGATCGGACGCCAGAGCCATTCGCCTTCATGCGTCTTCATGAGGAGGACGTCGGAATCGTGAACCTCGGGGCGATAATCGCCGGGCATCCCGTTGAGCGATTCGCCGTAGAAGAACATGCTCGTGAGCGGCGCGAGCCCGACCTTCGCGATGTCCTTCCTGCGGAAGAGGACGCCGTCGATATCCATGACGGTGCGCTTTCCGGGCGTGACGACGAATTTGTACGCACCGGTACAGCCCGGACTGTCGAGAAGCGCGAAAAACGTGAACGCCGTGTCCTCCGGACGGGGCGTCAGGAGCCAGTATTCGCGGAAATACGGGAACTCCTCACCCGAGGGCAGACCTGTGTCGAGCGCGAGTCCCCGCGCCGAGAGACCGTACTGGAGGCCCGCGCTGACGGCGCGGAAGTAGCTCGCGCCGAGGAATGCGACGACCTCGTCCCGATATGTCCTTCGGTTGATCGGCGCGTGGACCCTGAACCCGGAAAAGTTCAGCGTCGCGTGCGCGACTTTGTCGGCGAAGTCGTTGTCCCCGTATTCGAACATATCTGTCGAGAACGGAAAGTCGCGGATTCCGTCGGTGTCCACGAGGCCGATCTTCACGGTACGGTTGTAGAGAAGTCCGGGATGGAAGAACTGGACCTCGAAGGGGGATCCTTCTTCGTTCCAGAGACCGTGATCCTTCCTGAAGCGGATCTTGCGCCACTGGTCGTAGCCGATCCGGAGCAGG
>CALFXN010000075.1 GCA_937957815.1 uncultured Synergistales bacterium | reverse complement strand
AATAAAACAACAACATGGAGACATATAGCAAAAAGAAGGAACCGGAACCGACGCTGGTCCGGACGCCCCTCTCCATTCCGGCATCCGGTCTCCTTCAGTGAAATATGCGTTCTTCGTCGTTCCACGTCAATACGGCTCCTCCCTCGATCCGGAACTCTCCGTCAATCGACGCCCTCGCGGTTTGCCCGCGCAGTGTCCCACCGGGAGAGAAAACCAGAAGTCCCTCGGGAAACACGATTTCCCTCGATCCGTTTGTCCACAGAGCCCGTTTCGCCTCGAAGCGGACCTCCGGCTCGCCTGCGGCCGAATCTCCGGAAGCCGTATCGCCCGATACGGCGGCATACCAGATAACACCACTGATGCGCTCGATGACGGCGCGCTCCCGCGCTTCCTCGTACCCCGCCTCCGGGGCGGAAAAACGTATCCGTCGTCCTTCGGGCCATTCGCCGGTCATATCGATGGATGTAAGCGTCACGCCCGACTCCCCGCGTTCCGCCCTCGCGATCGATCCCTTCCAGAGGACACCCGCGAACTCCCTGTCGACCCCGATATTCTCGACCACCATCGCGGGAATGTGCGCAAGGCCCTTCCGCACCATGGTGGTCTGGAGCGACAAATCGTGGACGAGGCCATGGATATACAGCCCCGCAGCGGCGGCGACGGCCGCGGCTATTCCCCATCTGGTGATTCTACCAGACAACACTCCAGCTGTGCCCTTCCTGCGCCAATGTCACGACGCGGCTCACGAGAGTTCTCATCAGGATGAACTTCTGCGACGCAATCACCTTGGCCCTGTTCCCGTCGAGCCATTTGATCTTGTACCCGTCCTTGAGCGCCCACCGCATCGGCGTGTCGATCGTGTCGCGTTTCAATGCCTGAACGGACACCGTCTTCGCCGACGGTTCGGAAAGAAGAGAATGCATTTTCCCGGCGTCGCCCGCGATCCATTCGGAGAGAAACGCCTCGAGCGCCTTTTCCTTCGACCGATAGACGTTCTTCGTATCCTTCTTTCGCGTTTCCGGCGAAGAGGGATCCTGCGGTGCGACATCTCCCGAAGCGAGCTTTTTCGAGTCAGGCCGGAACGCCGCCAATGCGACATCATCGGACCCGACCAGGGCCGGAACCGGCGTCGCTGACGGTTCGGGAAGCGGAGGCGTCGGAGGCACGGGAGGCAACGGACGTTCAGGGCGCTCCGGCACGACCGGGGCTTTCTTCTCCGATTTCGGGGCGGGGGGCAGCGAAACGACGATTCCTTCGCGGTTCCCTCCCGTCACAGTCCCCTTTCCCTTTCCAGGCGACTTCGCCGCAATGGAAGGCTCGGTATCCTTCGGCCCCGGACCTTCTTCCGGAACGATTCCGGGGCCTTCGGTTTGAACGGCAGAGACGCCGAAGGCGAACTCCTGTTCCCGGCGGATTCCAAGCCCCCTGACCGTCACGACGAAGCGTTTGTCCGGCTGCTTGGGAAAGAAGACGAGTCCCTGGACTACTCCCGAAAGAGGTTCGTCGAACTTTTTCTCGTAGGAGACCGGAGCAACCGACCTTCCGTCGGGAAGCGACAGAAGCACGGAGGACGAAAGCGGAGCGAGCGCGAGGGGTTTTGGCCCGAACGCATAGACCGTCAGCAGAAACGGCTCGGTTTCCGCGATACGGAGTTCTTTGACGAACGATCGCCGATAATTGTCTTTTTCCTCCTGCGACATCCCGGATCGCGACGCCTCAGCCTCGACCCACGGGGTCACGAGTTCTTCCGGATAGTGCACCACCCACACGATGCAGTCCCGTCCCCAGTGAAAGGTGGTCCACCGTTCGAGGATCGACGTCGCCTCCTCGACGGGGGAGGTATCGGCGCACGCGCACATCGGCGGAAGCGTCGCAAGGAGAAAGAAGAGGCAGCACGCTCCTCCCCTCCGGAAAAGGGTCGGAATCATGCGAAAATGCCTCGGGATATCGCCTTTTTCAGGCATTCCGGCATCAGAGCTTATAGTCGATGACGGCCGAGACGCCCACGCCCTGGACGCGACGGAACCGCTGCAGCGGATTGAGGGAGTCGATCGGAACGAGAATCTTCACCCGCATCCGGCCCATGAAGGTCACTTCGATCTGCGCGACTGCCTGACACTGGTCCACGGTTCCCTTCGGCCCCGCAACCTGCGCGGCTCCGATACGCGTTCCGGAGCCCAGCGACACGATCGGAACGACCTTGGTCTTTCCCTGGACCTTGGCACCCTTATTCAGCGTAATCGTGTTGATGAAATCGTCGAGCGGTCCGGATACCTTTTCGACGAGAAAACCGCCCCCAACGACGCCGATAAGGTCGCCGAGGTCGAAGGCGAACGCCGTTCCCGCAAACAGACCCAGAATGCACAGTGTCGTCGCGACGCGTTTTTTCCAGAGCATATTCGCGTTCCTCGCTTTCCTGCTACGAAATCATTTCGATCCGTCCCGTTCGGGACCTTTCGTTTCGCGTTCGACGGGCGTCGGCTCGGCGTCCGCCGATAACGGGGCATTTTCGTCGCGATCCCGGACGACGCTCGCGAGTCCGGCCGGGATCGGATACCCGGAAGCGCGTGCCGTATCGACCGTCTGGACGTAAATCGGAGTTCCTTCCGGGATCTCTTTCGCGTCTCCGCGGACGAGGAATCCGCCGGCGAGGCCGAGAGGACCGAGAAGGATCGCCCCGAGGAAGCTCGTACCGGCCGCCGCGATCTGCGCGGACTCGGCCTGCGAGGCTTTTTTCGCGGCATCTCCGATCGTGACCGGGATCTCCTCGGGGCCCAGAGGCAGGAGTTTCTCCATGACGACCTTCACCTCGGCGGCCCTGCCGAAACTTCGGGGCTTCGAGACTTCCGTCACCTTGCCGACGATGCGGGATCCTCGCCCCGCGACAAGGTGGGAATCAACGACGACATCCTGCCGGAGCGTCAGAAGGACCTCGTCGCCGACCTTCGACGTCGACGGCGAGAGCGTCCGGGCGAGCTCCGATCTCAGGACAAGGGCAGCCGGGACCTCGACGTCCTTCCACTGGACCGCTTCTGAAAGCAGCAGCGAGAGAATCCGTTCAAGACGCATCGACATGGGCTTGTCCTGCATCGACGCTCCCTCGAGCTGCATTTCGAGCGCGTCTATCCGCTGCGCAACGGCGTCCCCTGCCCGTATGCGCTGCGAAAGCGCCCACTCGGCGACGCCGAGCTTGAAAAGAAGCGCCGGCTGCTCGGCGTTGCCCTTCTCGAGAAACGAGACAAGCGCCGTCTGTCGGTCGGAGATACTCCCGGGGAGTCCCCTTCCGAAGAGATCCTTCTCGATTCCGTTCAGGCGATCGATCAACCCGCCGCCCTTGACGTCCCCATAGACGATCTTCTCGGCCCGCGCCAGAATCTGGAACGTGGACGGTCCTTCCGCCGCTCCCGCGATGGCTCCGGCACCTAAAACGTAAACGAGGACAAGAAGCGCCAGAGAAATGAGTCTGCAGCGGCACGGCAGCAGAAATCCTGCTAAAAATCGAACTCTGCGGTTCATTCTTCCACCTCCCCTTTCCTTTTCAGTCATGGATATCATTCTTCTCCCCGGGTCCTGTCCGCAGCCGCACCGACGAACCCCACGAAAAGCGGATGCGGTTTCACGGGACGGGAACGGAACTCGGGATGGAACTGCACTCCGACGAACCACGGATGCTCGGGAAGTTCGATGATCTCGACGAGATTCTTTGCGGAATACACGCCGGACACGACCATCCCGGCTGCTTCGAGCCGCTTCCGGTACCCGTTGTTGAACTCGAAGCGGTGGCGGTGCCGCTCCTCGACGCGGGATGCCCCGTAGGAGAGCGCCGCCAGGGTATTCGGAACGAGGTCGCACGGATAGACGCCGAGACGCATCGTCCCACCCATGTCAGAAACTGAACGTTGTTCTTCCATGAGGTGAATGATCGGATTTACGGCTCCGGGATCGATCTCCGAGCTGTGGGCTCCCGTGAGCGAACACACGTTCCGGGCGAACTCGACGACCGCAACCTGCATACCGAGACAGAGGCCGAAATACGGGATCCGCTGCTCCCTGGCATACCGCGCCGCGAGAACCTTGCCTTCGAATCCGCGAGCTCCGAGTCCGCCCGGAACGACGATCCCCGAAACTCCGGAAAGGACCGTATCCGCCCCTTTCTCCTCGATTTCCTCCGCTTCGACGGAACGGATCGAAACCCGGACGTCGTGCCGGACACCGGCGTGGTACAGCGCCTCGACGACGCTCAGATACGCGTCCTTGTGGTTGACATACTTGCCGACGAGAGCGATTTCGATTTCCCCGGACGGATGACAGTACCGGTCAACAACCCGCTCCCAGTCGGACAGATCGGGTTCCGTCACGGCTTCCAGTCCGAGGCGCTTCAGCACGAGAGTATCGAGCTTCTGCGCGTGGAGACTCAGCGGAACGCTGTAGATCGTCGGCTCGTCGAGCGCCTGGATGACGGCTTCCTTCGGAACGTTGCAGAACAGCGCGATCTTGTCGCGCATTTCATCGCAGACCTCGTAATGCGATCTGCAGACGATGATGTCGGGAAGGATGCCGATCCTCCTGAGTTCCTGGACGCTGTGCTGCGTCGGTTTCGTCTTGAGTTCCTTCGCCGCCTCCAGGTAAGGGACGAGCGTCACGTGGCAGTAGAGGACATTCTCGCGACCGACACGGGTCGCCATCTGACGGATAGCCTCGAGAAACGGCTGTCCCTCGATGTCTCCGACGGTGCCGCCGATCTCGGCGATCACGACGTCCATCTTGTCCGCGGTTCGCAGGATACGCTCCTGGATTTCGTTCGTGATGTGGGGAATGACCTGGACGGTACCGCCGAGGTAGATGC
>CALFXN010000074.1 GCA_937957815.1 uncultured Synergistales bacterium | reverse complement strand
GCAGGAACACTGTCGCTGTCGCTTAACTTTCTGTCCGTAAAAGTGTTGACGACCCCGTCCATTGTCGGCGGGAGGCGAAGCGGTACTACGGAGCGCGGTGACGAGCGGGCGATCAGCCGGAAGCGTTCGGGTTTCCGCGCGAGGGGACTCTGTATGGAACGGGGGCGGGGAAGCGATACATTTCCCCGCCCCCGTTCTTTCGCTCGGGTCGCGGCGCTACAGGAACTTGACGAAGAACCCTGCGATCACGATGGAAACGGTCGTGACCGACGCGAGTCCGGCGACGACGTAGGCGGGCATGATCTTCTTGAGGATGGCCGCGCGTTCCCCCTCGTTCTGTGCGGCGGCCGTCGCGATCTCGTTGGCGATCAGATAGGTCGCCGGGAAGCCGAGGAGCTGTCCCATCGCGATGCCGACCGAGAGGTTCCGCGACCCGATGAACTTCCACGTCGGAAGAAGGTACATGAAGATGATCGTTCCGACGAGGACGGCTGCGAAGATGACGATCGTCTGCCAGGAAAGCGTCACGAGATCCGCGACCTTTATTTTCGCCAGGGACGGAATGATCGCGGCGAAGACGGCCATGTTCAGGAGTCCGGACGCCTTACCCTTGTCCAGAATGCGCTCCGGAACGATGCCGAGCTGCGCGACGGTCGCTCCTGCCAGCAGCGCCCAGATCGAATAGTTGACGCCGGTCTTCTTCTGGAGCTCCATTGAAAGCCACGCGAAAAGTCCCGTAACGGCGAGGCACGTGAAATTCGTGTAATACTTGTCGAGATCGTTTCTCTGGAGGAATGAC
Organism: uncultured Synergistales bacterium; assembly: GCA_937957815.1. Taxonomy (GTDB): domain Bacteria; phylum Synergistota; class Synergistia; order Synergistales; family Aminobacteriaceae; genus CALFXN01. The sequence goes on along the minus strand of CALFXN010000074.1, from coordinate 8,183 downwards.
TGCCGGACGGGAGAAGCCGGTGTGTCGGCTTTCGCTGCGCTCTGCGCGGGCGCTCCGCCCGTCGCGCGGTATTCCCTGAGGATGATTTCCGCCTCCCTGAGGCCGAAGAACGAGGCCGGCGGCGTCCCCACGAACTTCTGGACCGCGTAGACGATCGCGCCGAGAGCCGCCGCGAGCGTCAGTCCCTTTTGCATCGCCGCTTCGGTCATGATCTGCGTCGCGATGATTCCGCCGTTGACGATCGGGATGCTTACGATCGCGGCGTCCTTCCCGATGAGCGGAATGACCGCGATGATCGATACGACGGCGACGAGCATCGCGAAGAGCGACATGACGACGGTTTTCCACTCGCGGCGGAGCTCGTCGAGATTGATCATCGTTCCCATATGGAAGATGATGAACCCGGACGCCCACTTCGCGATCTGCGAGAGGCCCGCCTTGTCGATGACGTCGGGCGGGAAGAAGCCGGTCAGGAAACCGACGAGAAAGAGCAGAAGCGCGACGAAAACCGATGAAAGCTTCGCCTTTGTCGCAACGCCGAGAATGTCGCCGATTGCGAAGACAGCAAGGCACAGGAACAGAAGATACAGGTTCACACGGAACTCCCCCTTTCAATCTCTGACGGTATGCTTCTCTTCGGTACCGCTCCCTTCCGCCCTCCCTTCCCGAAAAAGCTTTTCCCGCATTCCGCGAGTGTGCGACATCGCATCCGGCGTTGTTTCGATCGTAATGATCAATTTCGGTGCCTAAAAACGACGAATGTATGATGGTTCTGCGCAAATTTGTTGTTATGTTTGAGCATAGCGCCTTGTATAACTATGAAGCGTTTATGGTGATATACCACAGAGTCCATCCTTTGTAAACAAGAAAAAAATACCGCCCATACATAAGATGGGAAAACGCGTTCCATTCCATCGTCCTTCAGACTGAAGTACGAGAGTTCAGACAGGAGTGGAGCGAATTCGTTCCACATGAAGGGGGTGCGGACAAAGTCTCGTTTCGAGCGTCTCTGACCGATAGTTCCCGTGCGTTCCTGTCAGGGGAAGTGTAATTGTCGTTGACCAGTCGTACCGCAGTCATCCGCCATTGTGGAGCGGAAGCATTCCGTCCCGGGATATGGCATGATATTTTCCGATACGACGTTGGTGCTGTCCGATCGCGGATCATGAACAGTCTCGCTTGACTCCGGTCGGAAAAAATCTATAATAGTCATGTCGCTACTCATCGTTGATGAGCAGCGATGGGGGAGGGGCACATGGGATCGAGCAAGGTTGAATGTCTGGTGCTTTCGTTTCTTTCCGTCGCGGGTGAACCGCAGGGCGCGGGCGTGATCCGGGAATATCTCGGCGGGCATGGATTCCGGCTCGGCGAGGCGACGGTCGGACGGATTCTGAAGCAGCTGGATAACGAAGGGCTCGTCGAACGAATCGGCTTTCAGGGACGGGTCCTCTCGGACGCGGGGCGGGAGCATCTCGAACGCCTTCTGTCGGTGCAGGAGAAGAAGGAGTCGCTCCGGAACTTCGGGCAGTTCCTCTTCACCGACGAGGGGACGCACGTCCGCGACATTCTCGTGGCGCGGCGCGCCCTGGAATCGGAGGCCGCGGCGCTTGCGGCGGAACACGCGACGGACGAGGACCTCGCGTCGATGGAGCGTGCCCTGCGCGAGATGGAAAACCTCCTTGCGTCGAACAGGAGCATGGCCGTCACGGACATCAGGTTTCACGAGGCGATCTCGAAGGCATCGAAGAATCCGATCATCGAGACGGCCCTGAGGGTGATCCGGCACGGCGGACAGGACTCGTCGATCGTCGAGAAGCTGCGGAACACCGCCGGAAGCGTCATCGGAAAAGACCACAGGGAGATCCTGGAAGCGATATGCGCGAGGGATTCCGCGAAGGCCAGGATGGCGATGACGAACCATCTGAACAACATTCTCGGCGATCTCGAGTATGTCGAGAAGAACCTGAAGAGGTAGCCGCGCGGGGACCTGAACGCCGTTTCACCTCCCGGAGCGGTTTTGCCCATGAGCGAGTGCGTCTGCACCAGTCATACACCATATCGAGGAGGGGTAGAAGTTGAGAAAGCTGTGCGGAATGGCGTTCGGCGTGTTCCTGGTCGTGTCGATGCTCCTGTTTGCGGGTCCGGCGTGCGTCGTCGGAGAATGCGCGGAGACGACGTACCTCAAGATCGCCACGGGGACTGTCGGGGGGACGTGGTTTTCGGGCGGCTCGGTACTTGCGAGCATCCTGACGGAGAAGATCGAGGGCGTCCGGGCGTCGCCGACGATCGGCGGCGGCGTGAGCAACTGCCGCGATATCGACGCGAACCGCGCCCAGATAGGGTATTCGTACAGCGGCACGGCGCTCGACGCGTGGGAGGGACGTCCTCCGTTCGAGAAGCCCTGCCGGAATCTGCGGTACATCGGCAACCAGTATATCGAGCCGTTCCATATCGTGTTTCTCGCGTCCAAGGGGTACAAGACCATCGATGATCTCAAGGGCAAGCGCTTCAGCCCCGGCAAGGAAGGCTTCACGGGGAAGATTATCTTCGACAGGCTTCTCGTCGAATCCAACCTCAAGTACGATGACTTCGGCAAGGTGACGCTCGTCGGGTTCCCGGACGGCGCTCTCCTGATGAAGGACGACCACATCGATTTCTACGCGCTGCTCACGATGCCTCCCAATTCGGCGTTCATGGACGTCGACACGTTTTCTCCCGTCGAGATCATGCAGCTGCCGCAGGATCTCCTCGACCGGATGGCTGCGAAATACGGGATGGAAAAGTGGGTGATCCCAGCCGGAGCCTACAAGGGTGTGACGAAGGACATCGCGACGGTGGGCTATAGCGGCGGATTCTACTGCAACAAGGATGTTCCGGAAGAACTCGTCTACAACATCACGAAGGCGCTCTGGGAGAACGTGGAGCGTTTCGTCGAAGTCGCCCCCGCATCCTTCAAGGGCCAGATCAAAATCGAGAACGCGCTTCGGGGCACGGTCGTTCCGCTCCATCCCGGCGCGCTGAAGTTCTACAAAGAGAAGGGATTCACGATTCCGAAGGCCGGAGAGGCTCCCGCGAAATAGGAAACCGGCACTGCCGGATGGACCGTGCGGCCGTCTTTCCCCCTGTCGCGACCGCACGGTTTCCGACCGGCTCCGCGCGTGCTCCGCAGATCGATCCGCATCGCGCGATATTCCCCGGAGAAGAGACCGCGTTACGGGAAAAGCGATGGCGCGTGCTCCACATGCGCCGGACGCAGGAAAACACATTTTGGAGGGCATGATGTCATTCAAAAGAGATATTATCGGATTGCGTGATGACGAGACGCTCGCCGGAGTCATCAGGGAGAACGGCTTTCTGGCGACCGCCGTGACCGTCCTTGCGGTCGCTCTCGCGCTCTTTCATCTCGTCACGTCGTATTCGGGCCAGCTCGAGGCGTTCCGCCACAGAACCGTCCATCTGATGATGGTGCTGATCGTCCTCTTCCTCGCTTCGATGGAGCAGCGGTACTCGAAGGAGCAGCCTTCCGCGAAGAGAGCCGTATGCCTTCTGGTCGACGCGGCGTTCGCGATTCTCTCCGCCGTCGTCCTGATCTACACGTTCGCGAACAGCACCGAGATTCCGCTCCGTGCCGGCAGCCCCACGACGACGGATCTGTTCATGGGGACCGTTCTTCTGTTTCTCGTCATCGAAGCGTCGAGACGCCACGTCGGAATGAGCATCGTCGTGGTCACGGTCTTCTTTCTGATCTACGTGTACGCCGGGCCGTGGTTCCCGGGCTTCCTGAATCACGCGCCGTTTTCGGTCGGCGAAATCATCAACATCCAGTACCTCGATCTCGAGGGTGTCTGGGGATCTCCGGTCGCGGCCGCGGCCGGGTTCGTCATCGTCTTTCTGATCTTCGCGGGACTCCTCATGGAAACGGGGGTTCTCGACGTCTTCATGAACTTCACGATGAAGCTCGTCGGAAAGTCGACGGGCGGACCGGCGAAGGTCGCCGTCATTTCGAGCGGCCTCGTCGGCATGGTGAACGGAACGGCCGTCGGCAACGCGCTTCTGGTCGGTCAGGTGTCCATCCCGCTCATGAAGAAGCTGGGGTACAGGCCGCAATTCGCGGCCGCCGTCGAGGCCACGTCGTCGACGGGCGGGCAGGTGATGCCGCCGATCATGGGGTCGGCCGCGTTCATCATCGCGATGGTCCTCGGAATTTCATACGGCGCCGTCTGCAAGGCTGCCGTGGTTCCGGCCGTTCTCTGGTTCTTCTCGATCTATTGCATCGTCCACCTCGAGGCGAGGAAGCACGGCCTCATGAGGCTCTCGGACGAGGACATGAAGGCGCTGCCGTCGTGGAGATCGCTCGCGTCCAAAAGCTACCTCATTCTGCCGCTCTTCGTCCTCATCTACCTCATGCTCGCGGGGGCGAGCGAGGTCAAGGCCGGTTTCTGGGGCGTCGTGTCGCTGCTCGCGGCGAGTATGCTCGGGCGGGACACTCGTTTCACGCTGCGGACGCTGGTGAAAGGCCTCAACAACGCGGTCCGCATGACGTTCTCGGTCACGACCGCGTGCGCGTGCGCCGGGATCATCGTCGGGTGCGTCATGCAATCGGGTCTGGGGTACACGCTCAGCACGTCGCTGATCAACGTCGCCGGGGGCAGGATGTCGATTCTCCTGCCGCTCGTGATGATCACGGCGCTCATTCTCGGAACGGGAATGATGACGGTGGGCGTCTACATCATCGTCTCCGTCCTGCTCGTTCCGGCGATGACCGCGATGGGACTCCACGTTCTCGCGTGCCATCTGTTCGCGTTCTACTTCGGCATCCTCTGCAACATCACGCCGCCCGTCGCCACCGCGACCTACGGGGCCGCGGGGCTTGCGGGGTCGAATCCGTGGGATACGGGCGTCGAGGCGTTCAAGATGGCGATCCCGATTCTCGCCGTTCCCTATATCTTCATCTTCCAGCCCGGCCTGCTGCTCGAGGGGTCGCCCGTGGAAATCCTCGGCACGATTGCGTTCGCGTTCGTCGCGGTCTTCTCTCTCGACGTCTTCGTCACGGGGTACCTCTTCCGGCGCGTGACGATTCCCGAACGGCTGCTCTTCTTCGTGGCCTCGATGCTGTGCTGTCATCCGGCCCTGCATACGTCGCTTGTCGGAGCGGGAATATTCGCGGTCCTCTGGGTCGTCCAGCGGATGTCGCGCGCGACTCTCCCGGAAGAACAAAAAGGAGGGGCATGACATGACCATCGAAGAAAAACTCGCCGCCCTGGGGCTCGAACTGCCGCAGGCGCCGGCTCCGGCCGGGTCGTACATTCCGGTCCGCGTCGTCGGGAATCTCGCGTTCACGGCCGGGCAGACGGCCTATATCAACGGCGAGCGGCGCTACCTCGGGAAGGTCGGGGGGAATCTCTCGCTCGAGCAGGGAGCGCTCTCGGCCCGGGACGCGTGTCTCAACTGCCTCGCGGCGCTCAGGGCGGAGCTCGGAAGCCTCGACCGGATCCGCAGGATCGTCCGGCTCGTCGGCTACGTCAACAGCGCCCCGGGATTCACGCAGCAGCCGCAGGTCGTCAACGGAGCGTCGGATCTTCTCGTGCGGCTCTGGGGCGACGACGGACGGCATGTCCGCTCCGCCTCCGGGGTCGCGGAGCTTCCGGTGAACACGTCGGTCGAGATCGACATGATCGTCGAGATCGATACGGCGAACCGCTGATTCCGATGGATTCACATCACACGACACCACGACAAGGAGATGCGTAGCGTGTTTCGACCCACAGGTTCCTGGGTCGCGATGCCGACGCCGTTCAGGGCCGACAACGCGATCGATTACGACGGTTTTCAGGTTCTCATCGAGAGGCAGATCCGCTACGGAACATCGGAGCTCTTCGTCCTCGGATCGTGCGGAGAGATCAGCCTTCTGACGGTCGAGGAGAAGAAGGAGATCGTCCGGCGGGTTATCCGGATGACGAAGGGGAGAATCCCCGTGTTCTTCAACGCGTCGTCCAACACGACGGAAGGCAGCGTCGAGTTCGCGAAATACGTCGAGGGCGAAGGCGGCGACGGCGTCGTCTTCACGGTTCCCCCGTACGTCCTCATCCCGCAGGACGCGGTGTACGAGCACCTCGACACCTGCATGAAAGCCGTCAGGATCCCCTGCGGCATCTACAACAACCCGTCGCGGCTCGGCGTCCAGGTGGAGCCGCAGACCATCGCGCGCCTTTCCGCGAACAACCCGAACTTCATCGTCGACAAGGAAGCGATGCCGCACGTCAAACAGCTCGTCCAGGTCAAACGTCTCTGCGGCGACAGGCTCAACATCCTCTGCTGCGACTACCCGAACTATTCCATCGTGATCCCGACGCTCGCCGTCGGAGGAAACGGGACGGCGAACATCGGAGGCAACATCATTCCGGAGGAGGTCGCGCGTTTTTCGCGCCCGTGGGCGAACATGCAGATCATGGAAGAGTGCCGCGAAACCTATTTCAGATACTATCCGCTGCTGCAGGCCCTCTACCAGCTGTCCAACCCGATCGTCATCAAGGCGGCCCTTCGGATCCTCGGCCTGCCGGGCGGGCATCTGCGACGGCCCTACCTCGACTTCGCCGGACCGAAGTTCGACGAACTCGGGAATCTGATGCGGGAGATGGGCGTCGTCGAGAAATACGGCGCCACCGCGTAAGCCACCGTGAACGGGGCCGGTTCCGGAAAGCGCCTCGTCGTCATCGGAGGCACGGCGGCGGGGCTGAGCGCGGCGTCGAAGGCGAAGCGGACGCGACCGGATCTCGAGGTCGAGGTGTACGAGCGGTCGGGATTCGTCAGCTACGGCGCCTGCGGACTTCCGTATTACGTCGGCGGGCTCGTCGCGTCGGAGAACGACCTCGTTTCACTGACGCGGGAGACGCTCGAAGGCGAGCGCGGCATCCGGACGTTCATCCGATGCGAGGCGACCGGAATCGACGTCGCGGGCAAAACCGTCGCGGTCGAGAACCTGACCTCGGGAGAACGCCGCGACGTTGCCTACGATTTCCTCGTTCTCGCGACCGGAGCGTCGCCCGTGATCCCGGAACTCCCGGGAATCCGTTCGGAGGGAGTGTTCTTCCTCCGGACGGTCGAGGACGGAATGGCGCTCCGGAGCGCCGTCCGGGCGCCGGGCGCGCGGACGGCGGTTCTCGTCGGCGGCGGATTCATCGGCCTCGAGATGGCCGAGCAGTTCGCGCAGAACGGGCTTCGGGTCACGATCGTCGAGGCGCTCCCCATGCCGCTTCCCTTTCTGGGGGACGAGTATTCGGCCATCGTGCGGAAAGAGCTCGAGGAAAACGGGGTCCGGCTCCTCGCGGGAACGACCGTCGACGGAATCGTGAGCGAGGGCGGGCGGGCGACGGGCGTCCGGGTGCGCGGGGAGGAGATCCTCGAGGCGGATATCGTGGTCGTCTCGGTCGGGGTCCGGCCGAACTCCGCGCTCGCTGAGAAGGCCGGACTCAGGCTCGGCGTCAGGAACGCCATCGCCGTCGACGAGACGATGAAGACGTCGAACGATTCGATATGGGCCTGCGGCGACTGCGTCCAGACGGTCAACCTCGTGACGGGGCGTCCGGCCTACGTCCCCCTCGGAACGACGGCGAACAAGCAGGGGCGGGTCGCGGGGGCGAACATCGTCGGGGAGCGCGCCGCGTTCAGGGGCGTCCTCGCGTCGCAGGCAACGAAGGTGTTCTCCCTGTATGTTGCGTCGACCGGCGTGTCGCCGGAACAGGCGGCGGAGGTTGGGTTCGACGCGGGGGAGACGAAGATCGTCAAGCAGGACAGGGCGTCGTACTATCCCGGCGGCAGGGACAATCGCATCAGGCTCGTCTACGACCGGCGGTCGGGCCGGCTCCTCGGGGCGCAGGCCGTGGGGAGCGAGTCCGTCGCGGGAAGGATCAACGTCTGCGCGACGGCGATCTCGGCGGGGATGACGGTCGGCGAGCTCAACGACGTCGACTTCGTCTACGCCCCTCCCGTCGCGCCGGTGTACGACCCGATCCTGATCGCGGCCGGGTCGGCGATGAAGGGCGTTCGGCCCGGGGCGACCCCGGCGGACCGGACGTAGCGGAAAATTTTTCGAGTGTGTCGCATGGGAGAGAGACGATGAAAGCGATCCGGGAAATCAGCGAAATGACGCGAGAGATCCTCCGGGACGTTCCGAGAGTCCGTCT